>NZ_BTPW01000004.1:0-146158 GCF_036246185.1 Lactiplantibacillus paraxiangfangensis | reverse complement strand
CTTCAATTACATTGACCGGACAACACAAAGAAGCGGCTTCACCGCGGTAGAATACCGCGGCAAAGCCGCTTAGACAGAACTCGAAAATTATATTATTTCACCTGTCAACTTGACAGGGACTAGTACAATTTCCCAGTGACTTTCCAGACTAGATATTTCTTTATTTTTTCGTACTAACATTGTTTTAATGGACTTGAATATCCGCAACCACGGTACTCGTCGCGTACGGAAAATGCGATTCCGAAACTTCAAACGGCTGTCCATCATCCATGTAACTGACCTGATTAATGACTAGAACGGGCTCATTTAATGTCGCACCCATGGCCTCAACATCCTCATCCGTTGCCTTCGCCGCAGAGATGATTCGGTGGGAGCCTGCAATCGTCATCCCGTGTTCCCGTTCCAAGTAACCGTAAATTGACCCTTCCAAAACTTTCTTCGTCAACGTGACTAAGCCGGTCGGCATGATTGTGTGCTCATAGGCCCAAATTTTGCCATCAACGAACCGCGTCCGCCGAATGACGTAAACCGGGTCCATTTCATCGATCATCAGCTGTTCAGCTTCACGCTTGGTCGGTAAGCGGGCTTCTAGTTCCAAAACCTTACTCGTCACCTTTTTACCCTCATGCGTCCGGGTCGTCCCCAGCGGGCGGTCGACTTGCGTTTCTTGCCGATGTTCCGTCAAACCGAAGTCTTTGCGTACAAAGGTCCCAGCTCCCCGTTTCGAGTAGACCATGCCTTCAATAATCAATAATTGAATCGCTTTGTGGATCGTAATCCGGGTCGTATCAAACTTTGCCGCTAACTTATTTTGATCCGGCATTAATTCACCTGGTGTATATTTGCCGGACTTGATATCGTTTCGTAAGCTGTCGGCAATCGTTTCATACTTGTAAGCCAAATTAGTCACACTCTTTCTTTAGTAAGTTCTTGGTAACTAGTTTACCCCTTTTAATAGCTAAATGAAATCATTTGTATATATTTTTATTATCTTTGTTCAATTAGCACTGCTAAACACGATGACCTTTTAATTCTTCCTATAATAGTTTGATTACTTTACATTGGGGCCACAAATTAATTGCTGCCTAAGTCAATGTAACCGCTGCCCTTCACTTGGTTTTGGCCAAAAGAAACGCGTGACGATTGCGGCCATCTTAGTTCTGGAACCAGCGATGCTCATTCTTGATGAGCCTACCGCGGGACAAGACTTACAACACTACACCGAAATGATGGGCTTTTTAACGAAAATCAACCATGAAAAGAACATGACCATCATGCTGATTACCCATGACATGCACCTCATGCTCGAATACACTGACCGGACGATTGTTCTGGGTGGCGGGAATATTTTAATGGATGCAGCACCAGCCGATGTTCTCACAAACGACGCCATTATTGAACAAGCTTCATTAGCCAAGACGAGCCTCTATTCGTTAGCGGCAGCCCATGCGATCAATCCGACCGAATTTGTGGCTAAGTTTGTTCAGGCTGAACGGGAGGCGCGCTGATGCAACATCAACTATTGATTGGTTACGATGACCGGCACACCTTCTTAAACCGCCTGAGTGGTAGTACCAAGTTGCTGAGCTTTGTTGGGCTATCCGTCATTGGTATGATGACATTCGACACCCGCTATTTGCTTGGTGTCATGGTTTTTTCGTTAATCCTATTTCGATTTTCAAAAATCAAATATCGCGACGTATCCTTTGTAATGAGCGTTATCATCGGTTTTTCCGTGTTGAACCTCGTCATGGTGTACGTCTTTGCCCCCCACTACGGAGTCGATATTTATGGCACTGAGCACCTGTTACTAGGGAGTTCTAACCACTACTTCAACTTAACGACGGAGCAACTTTTTTACGAGTTTAACTTGCTCCTCAAGTACACGTTTGCCGTTCCGTTGGCGCTGATCTTTTTGATGACGACCAACCCTAGCGAATTCGCAGCTAGTCTGAATAAGATTGGCATTTCTTATCGCATCAGTTACTCGGTTGCCATTGCGCTCCGTTATATTCCCGATGTTCAATCAGATTACCGGACAATCAGCTTAGCGCAACAGGCCCGGGGATTTGAAATCTCTAAGAAGGCAAAATTCATGACCCGGGTCAAAGGTGGTATTCAAATTATGTTGCCACTGATTTTCTCCAGTCTGGATCGGATTGAAGTGATTAGCCAAGCAATGGAATTACGCCGCTTTGGTAAGGGTAAAAAGCGGACGTGGTACATGGCTCAGAAGTTCAAGCGTAACGATTACCTCGCGTTACTAGTCGTGGCTTTGTTAATTTTACTTGGCATTGCCCTGTTTAAAGTTAACGGCGGACGTTTTTGGAATCCATTTAAATAACCACTTATCAAATAAGGCTACCCAGCAACGTTGGGTGGCCTTATTTCAGCTAAAAAGCCTATTGAAATTGTTTCACGTGGAACAATTTCAATAGGCCAGATAAATACCTTTAAAATAGACAAAAAGATGGCCCATAGCCATCTTTTTATATTTCTGAATTGCACGAATGTTTCACGTGAAACATTCCTACCGCTGTTCTAATAACCACTGGAAGCGTCGAATCGCCGTCTGGTGGTCAGTCTCACTATGCTGTGCCACATAAAAGTAACTTAACGTTTCGTGTAGTTCGGCTTGTCGCTCAGTTGCTAAGTGATACTGCTGGTCAAAACGCTGGTTAAAGTCTGCCATCGTTTCGCTAGTCGCCAGTTCACGTCGACAAAAGGTTTGTAGTTCACCCTTAGTCAGGCGTTGCCGCGCAATTACCCCCAACTCGGGCTTGGCGGCCAACCGCCGACCAAGTTCACGTTGCATCGTCTCCGTTGCGTGAGCCCCTAACCACGTTTCGATCTGGGTTACCGTTGTCTGCTCACATAATTGTTCAAACCACGTTAACGTCAGTTGGGACTCCCAGCGCGTGGTCAGCAGTCGTTGCCAATCCGCTCGCTGGTCCGCCGCTTGATGATAAGTCCATCCCCAACAACTGTTGAAGACGTCATCGTAAAAGCGGACCGTTTGCCGCTGATCTAATTCACGGGTCATTTGATCGAGATCCTGCACAAATTGGTGATCCAACATGGCTAGCCGACGTACTTGAATCCGTCCCGTCTGCCGGTACTCAATCACCATTTGCCCAAATTGGTAAGAATTGACTAACGTTTTTGACATGGCCGGTGCCGTTAACTTTTCAAACCGTTGTTTGGCTTCTGGGCGTTCGGGACGCATCACGATAATTGCGGCTAACTGACTCAAATAGCGGCGGTATGACCGGCTATTGCGTAACTTTTGTTCAGCCGTATTCGCAGATTGCTGAGCAGCGATTTGGCGTTGCTGCTGGTCTTGCGCTAATCGCTTCTGAGCCGCGTGTTTTTCAGCATCCACAACGGCTTGTTCGTCGGCAGCCAGGCGCTGATAAGTCTGCTCAGCCGGGCGCAATTCACGCAACGGGAGTTTAGTCGTTCGGCGTCTTAAGTACGTCGTCACCGTATCCGTTGTCGTCTGCCGCAGCTGTTGTGCCTGCGGACGTTGCGCCACTGGTAAATCCGGTAGCCACGGCTGCTTAAACATAATTGTTGGCACAACGGGCACTGCCTCTGTCAGGGTCTGATACTGCTGGACCGCGTTGCGGTTATCTTCAGTTGTAATCACCATTAAGTAGCGGGTTTCGGCGTTCATGAACTTTTTAACGCATTCTGAACCCACCACTAATTCCTGGTGGTTGTGTTTATTTTGAACGTGATATTCATAGCGCACCGGCTTGTGGCACAGTTCGCAGTGCCGCCACTGAGTCCGCGCCTCACTCGGATTAATCACATAAGGCAAGCTAGCTAGTAGTTGCCACTCGTGACTACAGGCAGTTAGCCAATCCGCGTGTTTTTGAATAATTAAATTACGAACCGTTGGCTTCAAAAAATCACTGTCCACTTTGATTGTGACGTGTTCACGTAATAGTGGACTAATTTGCTGCAAACTGCTTTGCCGCCGTACCCGCTCGCTTAACAAAAAGAAGCGATTTTCTGCGGGTGTCACTAAGGTGGTCATCGCTGGCATAGCGCCCACTCCCCTCTTAAAAAGATGCCGTTCTAGCATACCATATCTTACCGTCACGTCTCCAAAAAGAACCCCCAAAGACACAACAAAACGGCGCCGTGCAATCGCACAACGCCGTTTCATATTTTAATAGCTAATTATTAGCTAAACATTTTCTTAGTTGCTTTAAGCAAGGTCTTAGGATCCTTGTCGTAACGTGGTGTCTTAACCAAGTTTTCCATTGGTACACCGGCAAAGTGGTAAGCGGCAATTTCACCAGAACGAACCGCACTTTGTTCCGTGAAGATCATCTGGTAAGGCTGTTCCGCAAATTCACCCGTGAAGGCCAAGTTAGTCGAATGCTTTGGCAAAACTTCTGGACGATCGGACTTTGCCCGGTTGTTGAAGAGTGCGGAAGCATATGGCATGTAAACAGGAATATTGTTAATGATGCTGTCCATGATCTCTTTTTCCTTATCCTTAATGTTACCAGGACCAGGATCAACCTTGGATAACTGGCCAATCAATTCTTGTGCCATTTCTTTCCCAGTCATCTCAATGTAAGGCTTGTGTACAAATTCACCCTTGCGACGTGGGTAGAGGAAGTAGCCCCAAAGAACCGTTTCATTTGGCTTCTGGGTCGTAAAGTGTGGTTGATGGTGAACCACGATCGACATGTTAACATCCTTTTGATTCAACGGCGTAATTGGCGTGGTTGAAAGGAAGGAGTTCAACGCGTTGCCGGGTTCCTGAGTAGTGATCCGCACGATTTCGTTTAAGAACAAGTGGTTCTTAGTCGTCAACGTGAAGCTGGACCATTCACTCGCATTGCGGTCATTGAAGAACTTGTCTGGCGTCCCTAAGTTGTAGAAGCGTTCAGTAGCTTTCTTCCAGAGTGCCGCACTGAGCCCGTATTCCATGTTTTCTGGTGCTGGTGTGTTGTAATCACCCATCGTTGCGGAGTCGGTGATTGACCCGTTCGTGAAGATTACGGCAGTATCGTCGTCCACTTCAACTTCTTCGGTATCACCACTCTTAACATCCTCAACGACTAAACCAGTGACCGTGATCTCGTCTTGCATTTCGGTGTCTTTAAACTTCCAGTCTTTAACAATCTTGTTATCGATGAAGGTGACATCTTGAGCTTCCAAGTACTTGATCAGTGGTAAAATCATGCTTTCAAATTGGTTGTAACGGGTCCGGTTGACCCCAACCAAATGTTCAATTTGTGTGAATTCATAAATCATTTGGTGCATATAACGCCGCAGTTCCTGAACGGAGCTTTGGGTTCTGAATGCAAACGTGGTTTCCCACATGTACCAGAAGTTGGTTTGGAACATATGTGGATCTTCTTTGAAGTAGTCCGCAATTGAAACGTTATCGAGCTTAGTTTCTTCGCTATCTGGCATCAAAACTAACTTGCTTAGTAACGTCCGGTCCTTGTTGTTCATGCCCAACTTGCCGGCATCAATAATGCCCTTACCACCTTGCATCAAACGTGCAATGTCGTAAGTCCGGTGTTTCGAGTCAAAATCACGTGTATCTTCAGCGGCCGTCATCCCTGGTTCCGTTACGGAAGGAATCCGGTCCAATAAATCCATTAAGTCAACGTACGTCCGGTAGTTCAGCATCCGACCACCACGGGCAACGTAACCCGTTGTGTTTTCCATCGGATGATTCTTGTTCCAATACTCATTGGTAAAATCAGTGGTAGAACCACCATCGTTAGCACCGTGCATATCAACACCGTAGAACGTGATGTCCTTGCCATCCCAATGACCATCTTGAATCAAATATACAGCCGCGGCCATGTTTGATAGCCCGGCACCAATCATAATTGCTTTACTTTTAACCATAATAACGCCCCCAAAATAGGTTTTCCAACGTTTGATAACGCTTACAGGTACATTATACAACTTGGATAGTGCTTGTCCAGTTTGAACTGAAAATTTTTACTTCTTTTCATAAAAACTTAATCAATGTTGTCACAGTGATTTCACGACAATCCTACAACACTGCTTGTTATTAACGCCACCGCTTGCTATTCAAACTTTACGTTAACGTTAGTTTAACCGCAAAGTTTGAATTATTTTAACCATAAAATCAAAAACCATTTAAACTTTCTATTAATATTATGAGCTGTGCCCCTTTTACCAGCCTAATAAATGCTTTAAGATTAACTATCGAATCATTATTTTGGAGGGATTTTTTTGCCGGTAAACGGTCCTACTCGTAATACGTTACCCACTCGGATCATTGCATTAATTTTTAGTTTAGCCTTAAACGCCTGCGGTAACGCACTGTGCGTGACTTCTAATGTCGGCAGTGGTATTTGGACGGCCGCAGCGGTCAACTTGCACGCTGCGTTTGGCCCAGACGTCGGTATCTTGCTATTCATCATTGGCTTGATCAACGCGCTGACTAATCAAGTGCTGATTCGGCACATAGATTTACCTCGTTTCGGGGGCGAGATCGTCTACGTGCTAGTTTTTAGCTATTTTATTGATATTTTTATCAAAGGTTTTACGTGGCTCGGGGTGCCCGCGCTACCATGGTTTGTGCGCATGCTCCTATCGATATTAGGCGTCTCCGCCTTTTGCATTGCCATTTCGATGTACCAACGCGCTAACATCTTTATGCACCCTAACGATGATACAACGAACATTTTGCGGTTTATGTATTTAAAGGAAAATGCAACCGCATCGCAGTTGATCGACTTCGTCCCACCAATTATCGTTATTTTAATAACCTTTGTGATCACTCATCGAGTCTTGGCCGTGAACATTGGGACCCTTTACTCGATCCTCATGAACGGTGTCATCATCGCCGCTGCTGATCAGTACATCTTTCCAAAACTTGTTCATAACTTTAAGTTCAATTCACGCTAAAAGAGTGGACCAAAAGGCGGTCAGTTTGTGAGCATTAACGTAAAATCAGCGATTATTCCTGGGTCTGGAATGGTCGCTGATTTTGGGTTAAGCGGAACAAACTGCCTTTTGGCCCACGTTTCGACCATAGTCATAGAAAAAGCCATTCAGAAATATTCTGAATGGCTTTTTAATTTTGACTATTCATTCAACATTAACGAATCGTACCCGTATATTGAAACGCATCTGAGGTTGGATCTTGCAAAAAGGCTTTTAAATCGGTCATATTTTCAATCGTGGCCTTCCCAGATTTTGCTAACATCACGTTAAAGGTGCCTTCGCCTAAAGTTTCACCATAGTAAGCCACTGGAATATCCAGACCATACGCCGTCCCGGTCTCCCAAATCGTGCCAGTGTCAAAGCCATCAACAACGGCGACCACTAACTTAGCCCGTTTCAAATGCAACACGTTGTCCGCAAAGACCGCATTGCGGTCTGCTTCCGTCGCGTCAGGCGTCAAATCGATGCCGTCCAGTCGCGGACTGTAGTAGGTCAGCCCCATATCATCCATTAACCGTTCAATCTTCGCTAAACGTTCTGGTTGTCCCGCCGTAAACCAAGGGCCCGCTAAATAAATTGCTGGTTCTTCACTCATTAATCGTGTACTCATTTCATCGATCCTCTCTCAATCATGTTTATCCATTTTAACCACCGGCCGTTTTAAAAACAAGCATCACAAACAAACCGCCCAAGATGAAACCAATAGTAGATGGTTTTATCTCGAGCGGTTATGATGATTTTAAATTGTTATTATTTTTGACTCAATTGGCTTAATCCATTAAAGTCGGCCGTCGATAACTCAACGTTTGCCGCTGCAATGTTATCTGCCAAATGTTCCACGGAACTCGTCCCAGGAATTGGCAAAATATTATCCGACCGCTGCAATAACCAAGCTAACGCAATCTGCGCAGGACTAACTTGGTACTTTTGTGCCATGGTACTCAGCTCACTGCCTGGTTGTGCCAGTTCACCGGTTGCTAATGGGAACCACGGTAAGAACGCCATATTTTGTGAGGCCGCGTAATCGACCACGTCGTCATCGCGATGATCTGAAACGTTAAACAAGTTTTCAATCGCATCTATTTTGGCGACTTTTTGGGCCTCTTTAATCTGGTCCACGGTGACTTGACTCAACCCGATATGTTTAATCTTGCCTTCATCTTGTAACTGTTTTAGTTCACCAACTTGGTCCGCAATTGAAAAGTGATCATCAATTCGGTGTAAAAATACGAGGTCTTCATGATTGATCCCTAAGGTCATCATTGAGACTTCCACTTGTTGCCGTAGATAGTTAGGTTCACCATGTGGCGTCCAAATATTTGGTCCTTGCCGCGTTTGACCAACCTTATCCGAAATAAAGATTTGATCGCGGTTTTGCGCACCACTTAAGCCGGCTGCTAAGTACCGATCCGCAAACCATGGCCCGTACGAATCCGCCGTGTCAAAGAAGTTGACGCCGTATTCCAAAGCCTTTTTAATCACCTTGACCCCATTTTCAGGATCAGCATAGGGGCCCCAGGTTCCGGGACCCGTTAATTGCATGGTGCCGTACCCGAGCCGATTAACTTTGAACTGATCATCAAACGAATACGTTCCCGCATTAGCCGCATTAATTGTTGTCATAAAATCGCTCCTATCAAAATCAGTATTATTTCGTTATCCTAACCCAGTTTACTCCCAGGATTGAGTGGGTCAAACATTTTACCCACTTGCTCATTACCAGGGACCAATCGTCATCCGTTAGTGTTTACGATTCAATCGCTGCCGTTTGATCCGTTGTGGTTGCGCATGCACGGTGGGATCACCTACTAAAGTAAGTAATCCAGTTGCAACTAGGACGACCATTAAAATTTGAAAAATTGCCACATTGAACACCTCTACATAACTTCTATAATTGAAATATGGCTAGTTTAGTCCCTTCGACTTACTCGAAGGCAACGCTTTTTTCCTGATTATCTAATACTACTTATTTACTCATCAAAAAAAGCGTTTGGGCCGGTTGCTCCCCAAACGCTTCATCATTTACTCGGTACTTCGTTTTTCTCTTTTCCAAATTTCAGGCACTAACCACAAGACTAATCCCAAGTTGATCAGTAGCAATACCGCCGTCATAATGAAGACGGCATTATAGTTGAACCAACCCGCAACAATTCCACCTAGTAACGCCCCCAGCATATTCCCAATCGCTTGAAACGATTGATTATAACTAAAAACCGTTGACGTTAAGTGGACCGGCGTATTTTTGGTTAAAACCGTCTGAATTTCCGGGTACAACGCCCCGTCAGAAATCCCAATCGCAAACCGCAATATTCCAAGCGCAATCACGCTGGTCACGATCCCCTGTGGGAAATACATAATGACCGCAAAAATATAGCCGAAGACAAGCACCCGGCCCGACCCATGGTGATCGCCATATCGCCCTAGCCGCGGCGCAGCAATAATGTTAGAAATCCCGGGAAGCGCGGCAATAATCCCCGCAACCACCGTAATGGGCCCATGATAATTCATCAATTCCCGCACATACAGGCTGATGATTGGCGCAATTGACGCATTCCCAAATTGCACAATCGCCGTTGAGCAAAGCATAACGATAATTAGCGTTGGGTTTTTAAACGCCGCTAACGGGTTGCGACTATCACCTGGTTGCCGATGATGTTCCACCGGCTTAAAGTGCTCCTGAACAAAGATCAAGCTCATCAAAAACGCGACCATCAAGAGGCCCGCCGTAATGAAGAAGGTGTTACGAATGGAAAATAGTTGGGCTAAAAAGCCCCCAATAACTGGTCCAAACAATTGCCCACTAACGGCCCCCGTAATTAAGGTACTTAGCGCCCGGCCACTATACTGACGCGGGGTCTGCGAAGCGACTAGCGCCTGCGCGTTAGAAATGAAACCCGCAAAAACGCCTTGAAGTGCCCGCAAAGCAATCAATTGCCAGACACTGGTCACAAAGCCCATCAATCCCATCGCAACGGCCATTCCGAGTGAGGCCCGCAACAGCATTATCTTACGGCCCTTTTTATCCGCAATAATTCCCCATAACGGGGCTGAGATTGCAGAAATTGCGTAGTCCGCAGCAAAAGCCAGACCACTATAAAACGTGACCTGAGCTTTGGTAAAATCACCTAATTGACTAACGAATAATGAGAGAAACGGCATAATTTCACTAAAAGCCATTCCAGCAACAAACGTACAAAACCATAGGACAATTAAATTACGATGCCATGGTCCGCGCTCACGTTCTGCGTCATCCACGTCTGTCATCTCCAAATCTAGTAACTACTAATTTTCAGTAAGTATGTCATGATAATTAGCTTATCATATTTTTTGCGCAAAATTACAGTTATTTCCCGGGAAATTTTTCGGGATGGTCACCAAGACAGCAAAAAAGCACGCGCCCGTAATCACACGGGCGCGTGCTTTTTAACTATCTATAACGTTCATTACTGGATTTCAATGTGACCAGCATCTTTTGCGGGTGCCGTCTTAGGTAACGTGATCGTCAACACACCAGCCGTTTGGGTCGCACTGATTTTATCAGCGGCGACGTTTGGTAAAACGTACTGACGTTGTAACGTGCCAGCATGACGTTCATTCATGACAACATTTTGATCTTTGTCTTCATGATCAACAAAGCTATTCTTTTGAACTTTGATTGACAACACGTTGTCGCGATAATCCAACTTAACGTCCTGCTTATCAATTCCTGGAACGTCGACCTTAACTTGATAACGGTCATCCGTTTCGTCAATGTCCGTCTTCAACGCCTGATCCATACTAGTAAATGGTGCCCAGAAATCCTGCGCCATCCGTGCAAAAGGATCCAACATACCAAAATCATTTTTGTTCATTAAAGTGTTAGCCATACTAACAGTCCCCTTTCATTCATAATGCTTGGCTAATTAAACGGGCCGGCGGTTTTAAATCATTTGACCTTTCCTGACCTTCAACATATATACTACCAGCTTTATTTATCGATGCAAGCAATTAGCACTCTAATCGCCAGACTGCTAATTCCTAGTTAATTCTTAAACCCTATGCGAATTAGTAGCCGTTTATACCTAAACCTGCTACATTAAAGGTAATGATTTAAAAAGGGGTATTTACTATGAAAATTGATATTCATCGTTCGGCACACAACAGCGTCATTGCTGGCGTTATCGGCGGTCTAGCCGAACATTTTAACTGGAATGCTAACGTCGCTCGGATTCTGTTCATCGTTTTATCCGTGACACCCGTATTTCCAGGAATCATCGTTTATTTGATTTTATGGTTGTTAATGAAGGATCCAATCGAAGGATAATCGTATGCAGGTGGTGCCCCCTTTATTCGGGTATCGCCTGCTTTTATCATCTCGGCCTGATACCCAATCGTCACACTCGTAATTATTAGTCATAAGATTGTTAAACATTTTAATACCTAAAAATAACGTTCATCATATATAATGTATTAAACAAACAATGCCTACTGGAAGGGATGTGGCGAAATTGTCCTACACAATGCGCAAGAAGCGCCGAGACTTTAATGACCCCAATCGATAATATAATAAATTTTTAGGAGTGGATTGAATGATAAAAGATAACACCCATAGATTGAACACCACGGAAGCAACTACTGATGATCAGGTCCCACCTGATCCGGTCAAGTTGTGGCAGCTTGATGAATCGGCTTTAGCTACTAAGTACCATACGGATCCCCAAGATGGGCTAAGTGTTGCCGAAGCTGCTGACCGTTTACAACACGACGGTCGAAACGAATTGGAAACGAAACGTACATCCCGGTTCGTCCAATTCATCAAGCAGTTTAATAACAGTATTATTTATATTTTAGCGGCCGCCGCGATCTTAACGTTTTTCATGCACCGTTACTCAGACTCCGTCGTTATTGGCTTAGTCATCATTGCCAACGCGATTATCGGATACGTTCAGGAACGGCAAGCGGGTAACGCCTTAGAACGTATCCGTGAAATGCTGATTTCGAAAAACTTTGTGATTCGTGACGGAAAGAAACTCGAAATTGATGCGCGTGACCTGGTTGTCGGTGACCTCGTTAACCTAGAAGCCGGTGATGCGGTTCCCGCGGACATGCGCTTAATCTCCGCGGACAACTTCAACGTTCAGGAATCCGTTTTAACCGGTGAAACGAACGCCGTTGAGAAACAAGAAGAACCCATGACGGCTGACCAGTTAGCCCTGGCCGACCGTAAAAACATGGTCTACGCGTCAACCGCTGTCACCAGTGGTTCCGCCTTCGGGATCGTTACAGCCACCGCTGAAGATACTGAAATTGGGCACATTCAACAATCCGTTAGTGAAGTTAAACAAACATCAACACCGTTAATGCGAAACTTAAATTCCTTAGGCCTCTGGCTTTCCATTGCCATCGTTGTGGCGGCCGTCTTACTATTTGTATTAGGGCTAGTAACGAAGATTTACAGTTTGCCAACCCTTTTAATCGCCGTTATCACAATGGTCGTTGGCTCTATGCCTGAAGGGTTACCAGCTAGCACGTCCGTGGTCCTTGCGATGGGAACCCGGCAAATGACGAAGAAAAACGTTATCGTTAAGTCGCTTCCCGCCGTTGAAACTTTAGGGGCCGTGGATATCGTCAATACCGATAAAACCGGGACTTTAACTAAAAACGAAATGACCGTAACTAAAGTCGTCACCCCTGACAACACGTTTGACGTGACTGGTGTGGGTTACGACGATAACGGTGGCGTTAATTTTGACGGTGCGTTGAAGTTACACGGTAAAGCCGTTGACTGGCATGCCGACCGTAACATGGAATGGCTCGTCAAAATTGCCGGACAAACGACCGATGCACAGTTACACTTTGAAAATAATCGCTGGGAACTGACCGGTGAACCAACCGACGGGGCGTTAACGACCTTGTACCGAAAGATGACTGGTCACGATCCTGAAGTTGATGAAGTCGACTCACTACCGTTTGACTCCGCCTTTCGTTTTTCCGCCCGCTTAGCCGATTTAGATGGCCAGCGGTTCTTGATGGTCAAAGGGTCACCCGCAACCATCCTGCGGTTAACTAAACAGGCCAATCAACCCACTTATTGGGATCAAGCGATGGATGAGTTAACGGCGGACGGCTTACGGGTCGTTGGTTTAGCTTACCTTCCCGTTTCCGATAGCGTCACGGAAATCGATGCCCAACAAATTGCCGGCTTAAACTTAGCCGGTTTAGTTGGGATCATCGACCCACCACGTGAAGAAGCGGCTAAAGCCATTGCCGAACTTCGGCAAGCTGGCGTACAAGTTAAAATGATTACCGGGGACCACCCGGATACTGCGATGGCGATTGCCAACAAGCTAAACTTGGCACCAACCGTAAACGCCATTACGGGGCCTGAAATCGACGCCATGGATGACGCCGAATTAAAAGCTAAGATTGACGATTACAACGTCTTTGCACGTGCGACACCTAATAACAAATTGCGAATTGTCCGTGCACAGCAAGCAAATGATCACGTAGTTTCCATGACTGGGGACGGGGTCAACGATGCGCCCGCCCTAAAGCAAGCTGATATTGGGGTTGCGATGGGGATCAAGGGGACTGAAGTGGCCAAAGAATCCGCTGACATGGTCCTTGCAGACGATGACTTTGCTGACATCGTCGCCGCTGTCCGTGAAGGTCGACACGTCTTTGATAACATTCGGAAAACGATTCGTTTCTTACTCCCAACGAGTTTTGCTGAAGGATTAGTCGTTATCATCAGTATCTTGATGGGACACGACTTACCACTGTACCCGACCCAGTTACTTTGGATTAACATGGTTTCCGCGCTGACCATCCAGTTCGCGTTCATTTTCGAACCACCAGAGGCTGGCATCATGTCTCGGGGACCACGGAACGTTAAGGCGGGCTTGCTAAACAAGCTGGACTCGTTTGAAATTTTCTACGTTTCCCTGCTGATTTCTGGCTTAGGAATCTTTGCTTACGACTACTTGACCGCAATTGGGTTACCAAACGTGGTCGGGAGTACGATGTCACTAAACATCATCATTTTTGGGAAGATTTTCTACCTGTTTAACTTACGAAACGACCACCCGGTTATTTCCAAGTACTTCTTCCAAAACAAGATGGCGTTTTATATCATCGGTATCCTGATCCTGTTGCAGCTCGGCATTATCTACTTGCCGTTCATGCAATCGGTCTTCCATACTACCAACATCAACTTCTGGTATGGTTGGGGCATTCCAATCGTATGCGGGATCGTCGTCCTGATCGTGACAGAAATCGGAAAGTTCCTACGTTTCCGGTTTGCTCGTGACGAAGTGTTAGACTAATTAAACGACAATCTAAAAGAGCAGCGCCTACATATGAGGTGCTGCTCTTTTTGTGTACCCATCATTCTTATTTTAAGGCTCAAAAATCTTGGCTTGATTAAACTTCTCGCCACGTCCCCTTGACCAGCCAATGCATCACCGCGGGCAACTGCGCAACCCACAGGGGCCAATCATGGCGACCGGGTAACTCACGCCAAGTGAACCGGTCACCGAGTTTGGCCTCAAAGTGTGGCCGACTCGCCTCATCCATTGCTCGTAACATGTCCTGACTCCCCGTCGTCATTAACACGCGGAGCGTCGACTGTTCAGGTTTTAGCTGTTCCAGTAACCAGTTCACATCGTTGGCAGTGCCCGTCATTTTAGCTGGATCAAACGCAAAGGCCATATCCGGCATAATGGCTGCCTTGTCAGTGCTAAAGCGGGCAATGTCCGTGACTGGTGACATCGCCGCCACCGCCGCAAACCGTTCCGGATACGTCAACGCCCAGCGTAGTGCGCCGTAGCCACCCATCGAGTTTCCCGCCACGACGTTTTTCTGGGGATCGTCACTCAGTGGAAAGAGATAACGCATCCGTGCCGGCAATTCGGTCGTCATAAACGTCCAGTACTTCGGCCCCGCCACCATATCTGTGTAAAAGCCCCGTTCCGTTTGCGGCATCACGACGGCCACCCGGTACTGGGTCGCCAGCCGTTCAATGGCCGTTTCGCGCAACCAGGTCGTGGCGTCTCCCCCTAGCCCGTGCAACAACCACAGTGTCGGTAACGCTTGGCGACCACTGCAATAATCCGGTGCCACGGTCCCCGCCGGCGTCAATGGCTCGGGTAAAACTACCTGCACCGTTACTGAGCGCCGTAACGTATTCGAGAAAAAGTTGTTACTATGAATTGACATTTAAACACCTCAGCATTCATTTAAAACATCAAAGCGTTTTCAAAAACGTTAGTAACGCTTCATTAAAAGCGGCCGACTGTTCAGCCATCACAATATGTCCCGCTTCAGGGATCACAAGACTCTGACCGTGGTGCGCCATCTTAGCCGTGACCGCCGCAAAGTCTGAATTAAAGTACGGGGACTGCTCACCAGCAATAATCAAAAACGGCACGGTAAGCTGTTTGATCACGTCACGCCAATCTTGAAAGGCGTGGTTAATGAGTAACGGAATCATCAACGCACTATCAAACGGCGCCTGGGTCTCAATTGCCTTAACCCGCGCATACGTTGCGTCGTCAATGTGCTTGTACGTTGAACGGCCCAGTGGCAACTGGAAGTATTCGGGGAAATCCCGCCACTGAACTTGTTTAAACCCATAGGGCCAGCTCACCGTATTAATCATCTTAGGTGTTTGGTCAACATCGATCACGGCCCGGATATTTTCATCACCATACAGTGATAAGTAGGCAAACCACGTTGATGCGCCCATTGAGTTGCCTAGCAAAATCGGATGATCCAACCCGAGATGCGTTATTAACTCGTGCGCATCAACCGCGCGACGACTTATTCGTAGTCCCTTAGCCGTATGTTCCGACAGACCTTGGCACCGGCCATCCAAATTGATGACCCGGTAACCTGCCCGCAATAAGACTGGAATTTGAGCTAACCAAATATCCTTTGAACCACCAAAGCCCGTTAAAATAACAACGGCTTGACCAGTCCCTTCATCCGTATAATCCAAACTGACGTGATCCGACGTCAAAAATTGCATCCAGAGTCACTCCATTCTTGACTAATTAGTCAAAATCTTTAAGACTTAATTTTTCTAACTGTTCATACCAAGTTTTAGTTGCGGTATCCGCATCCGGCGCAACCACCGTTACTGGTGCAACTAAATTAGCTGCGCGCGACCAGTCAATTGTGCCGTCGTCGTGCATTAATCCCGCTTGAAGTTGGGCGATCTGTGCGTCAGTAATCTGCGACAAATCATTGACTAACCCCAGTAATGCGTTAACGGCAAGCTGGGTGGTCACGATCTTTTTCCAGTCTGCTTCCGTCACTGTGTCACCTAACGTCAACCGCTGTTCAAGCGGCACCGCTGGGACTTCTTTGACTAGGAACTTCTGAAAATCCATTACTGACTGATCGATCATGGCATAACCCTGCCACGGAAGTTGCCGGTTAAACTGCTGCAACGTCTGCGTGGTGATCGTCTTGACCGACCAATTAGGACTGGCCTTCTGGGCTGCCGTTAGCCACAAAGCAACGAAACGTTGCATCGTTTTACGCACAACTGGTCGCTGCTGTTTGGCCCGGGTTAGGTGGTAGCGGACTTGCAAAAATTCCACCACTGCATCCGGCGTCAACGCCCGTTGCTCATGGACTTGGTGTCGCTGTTTGAGTTGCCGTTGCTTTTTTTGTCGACTGACTTTTGCATAATGTCCTTGTTTGACCATCTCGTGCCACCGCCTTCTCACTTAGTTTACTAATTTTACCGCAAAACCCAGCCAAAACAAAAAGAACTCACCATCGCTGGCAAGTCCTTCTCTAAAGTTCTTCTTCAGTTTTACCGTGATACTTACGGAAATAAATCAACGTCATGATGGCTAGGAAGACGACCCCTACCAAAATTGAATAACGCGTTTCCGGATTGATGAACATGAAAATCAACGTTAACGCTAAAAATGCCAACGTTAAGTAGTTCGAATAGGGTGACAAAGGCATCTTAAACGGATGTCCCGCCATCTTATCCGCGTTTTGCTTGCGGAACTCGATCTGGCTGACTAAAATCACGAACCACGGTACCATCCCTGGTAGCACGCTAGAACTGTAAACCATCACGAAAATCTCACTCGCATCCTTAAAGAATAGCGGTAAAATTACGTTCAGCACGATTCCAATCAGAATCCCAGCAGAAATCGCGATGACCGCGTAAAATGGTACCCCGTGCCGATTCAACAACGTCATTTTTCGTGGCAGTTGGTGATTTTCCGCCAACGTATACGTCATCCGGCTCGCACTGTAAATACCGGAGTTCGTACCCGAAAGTGACGCGGTAATCACAACGAAGTTAATAATTGAAGCGGCTGCGGTAATCCCAATTTTGGCAAACGTCTGAACAAATGGTGACCCGATTTGATTCAACTGATCCCATGGATAAATGCTGACGATGACGAAGATGGCCCCGACATAAAAGATCAAAATGCGGGCAACCGTCGAACGAATCGCTTTAACCAGGGTACTTTGTGGGTTTTCGGCTTCACCCGCCGTCACCCCAATCAGCTCAATCCCTTGGTAGGACGCCAACACAATCGACAGGGCAAACACAAAGCCTTTGACCCCGCCGGTGAAGAACCCACCGTGCGACCATAAATTACTGATTCCAATTGGATGACCATTATTGCCGAATCCAAATAGGATTAGCCCTAAACCGGCGATGATCATCAAAATAATCGTGACCACCTTAATCAGTGAAAACCAGGTTTCAAGCGTCCCAAACATTTTTACCGAAATGAGGTTCGCCACACATAGGAAGACGATTGCAATGAGTCCCGGCACCCAGTCCGGTAAGTTCGGCCACCAATAACGACAGTAGCCGCCCAACGCAATCATTTCACTCATCCCAACGACGACGAATTGGAACACGTTGCTCCATGCCGTGAGGAAGCCAAATACCGGGTGAATGTATTCGGAAGCAAACTTAGCGAACGAACCCGTATTAGGATCCACGTACAGCATCTCGCCTAACGCCCGCATAATCAGGTATAAAAAGGCCCCTGAAACGACGTAGGCAATCAAAACTGACGGTCCGG
The DNA here is from genome assembly GCF_036246185.1 of Lactiplantibacillus paraxiangfangensis. NCBI lineage: Bacteria > Bacillati > Bacillota > Bacilli > Lactobacillales > Lactobacillaceae > Lactiplantibacillus > Lactiplantibacillus paraxiangfangensis. Next base: position 128,153 of record NZ_BTPW01000004.1, on the reverse strand, counting down.
TCCACTTGATGGTCGAACCCGATCCCATGAAGAGACCGACCCCGATCGTGCCACCTAATGCAATCATTTGCATCTGGCCCGTACTTAATTTTCTTTGCATACATTACTCTCTTTTCATTAATCAAAGAACGACCTATCGATTTTTGATAGTATATAGCCTTTATCTTAGCTAAAAAATAACGACGACGCAAATTAGATTACAACTAATAAACCGGGTCTGTACTAATATCCACGCTAAATTAAGCGCTATTAGTAGAATTTCATCGACTCAAACGGAAAACTAACTTGTTTTGCGTATAATTAAGTTATCAACTACAAAGGGAGTGTTTCTTTTGGCAAATTATATTCAGGAAATCCGCGCACTCGTTGGTCATAAACCAATTATTTTAAATACCGCCGCGGGAATTTTAGTCAACGACCAGCAACAAGTCCTCTTAAACTTGCGGACCGACACCCACAATTGGAGTTTACCCGGGGGCTATCTGGAATACGGTGAAACCTACGCGGAAGCCTGCGTTCGTGAATACAAAGAAGATAGTGGCTTTCAAGTTCGCATCATCGAACAAATTGGCATTTTCGATCGTGGGGAAGCCGTTTACCCTAACGGTGATGTGGCCCAAACGATCAGCGCCCTATACCTCGTTGAACCGGTCGGCGGTGAAGCCTTGGATCACTCAACCAACGAAACCCTTAAATTAGATTACTTTGACTTTGATAACCTGCCCCCACTGCTTAACCAGCAAACGGCCGACATGTTAGCCGCCGCGCACGACTACCTCGAAAAATAAGCCGCTGTGACATTATACCTAACGCCAATCAAAAAGGACTGCGATTTTTTCGCAGTCCTTTTTTAAAAATTAATTATTTTGACTAATCAGTCTAAATCCTGGTCATTCCAACTGTGCAAAAAGATCTGGCGCCAATCTGGATTCTGAGGAATGGTCGATGTTTGTGGATGCTCGGGATTTGCAATAACGGCTAAGTTTGCAATCGCCGACAGCGGAACCTGTTGCATTTCAAACGTATCGTAATTATAGAAAGCCAAACAACCAACGATTGTCTGGTCGTCATCCTTTGCCGTGGTTGTAAAGAGTTGCACTGGGTAGATGGGTTGGGTCACCATCCCGACCGTCGGCTCAAAATAGTGCATCGTCGCGATTTCGTGGTAAATGACCGCGTGAATTAACGCCTGTACCAGTGTCGTATTCACAGTTTCTAAGCTTCCCGGTAACAATTGGACGCGGCGCTGATAGCCAGATAACGCGTGGTAGGCTTGATCGCCGACCGTTACCCGGATTTTTTCCACGGTCAGATCCGAAACACTAGGTTCTAACAGTTGGCTACCTTGTTGATTAGGTAATCCCGAAATCAGCAAAGCGGCCAATTCCTGTTGATTAAACGTCGCGTGACTCTGGCTCGCAGTCACTGGTAAATACGGGACAACCGGCTGTTCTGGAAAAGTTAACGCCGCTTGCAAAGCTGGTTGCGCCCGCGGATCGCCAAACGCCGTCCAACTAACCACAAAACCTAGCCGGGCGTGTGCTGACACGTCATTGACCCGGTAAAAAGCGGTCGTAGCGCTCGCATCATCCGTTAAATTATCATTCGAGCCAGTCATGACCGCCGCACTCATCCCAACGACATAAAAACTGTCGGCATTGGTTAACACGAGTGCGTTTTCCTGCTTAGACTGCCAGCGTTGAACGACTTGCCCACCACTAGTGGTCTGACACGAAACAATGCTTTGATCGCCCACCCGTGACCAATCTGGTGTGAGCAAATAACGGCGCGTCACGGTTAACTCATCTCCAGGCGTCAGCCACGGTGTTAGCGGGACCGTTTGATAGTGCAACGGTCGACCATCACAAGTAATCACGACATCGCCCAAGGGTGAACGGACAAGGTCCGATGGCATGGCCGCTAACGTTGGCTGATGATCCTCAACTTGCTGACGCGTCCGCATCGCATCGACAGGGCTAGGCGCATCGGCCACTCGCCACAATACGAGCTCTATCTGTTGGTGCTCCCGTGACAATTCACTCACAACGCCGTATAGTAACCGGCCTTGATCCATGAGTTCGGCATACGCCTGATTTTGATAACGGGCCACGTAACCAATCCGGTCATGCTGCTCCGTCCAAACGGAGATGGCATCCGCATCGTGCTCATTATCGGGTTCCCGCTGTAACAACACGACCATCCCAACGTGTAGTGCCAAAAGCGTCGTTTCAATATCATCGACGTAATGTTCCCCGACGACGGTCACACGGTCTAATTCAACATCGGGGGTTTCATTATGTGATTCAGTTATCTGAACAATTTCATTTAATCCGACGATTTGCACGTCCCCATGCCCTGTTTCTGCCTGGACCAAGAATTGTTGGCCCTGATTAATCACCGATAAAATTCGATACGTCTGTTGATTTTCAGTTGTGACTTGCATGCCAACTTCTAGTGATTTCATAACCCCACCCCCTCGTTTTTAGTTACTCTCATTATACGAAAACACGGCCAGTGATGAAAGCCTTCTCATAGTGAATAAAAACGTTAATTCCTTATATTAAGAAATTAACGTTTCTAACACTTATTAACTAGTCATACTATCCCGATAAACTTGTTGCTCAGCTTGGCGCCCAAAAATGACCGTCTCAGCGATCGAATTACCGCCAATACGGTTATTACCATACCCAATAATAATGACATCGTACTGTGACGCTAACGCAGTTATTGCGGTTGACTCAAATTGAAATTTCGCTGCCATGCGCTCAATCCCCTTGTTATTCAAATATGTATCACAATGTTTCACGTGAAACATTGCTAAGTTTATTTTACCGTAACCCGCTGCTTAATGTGCGCACGCCGCAACGAAGCCACCAAATAATTGTGCTTCAATTGGATCACTTTGCTGCATCATTTCTGGGTGCCACTGCACGCCCAGTTGTAAACCACCCGTCGTCGACTCAATGGCCTCAACCACTTGATCAGAAGCCGTTGCGACTGGCTTAAACCCTGATGCAATCTTGTGTAACGTCTGATGATGGAATGAATTGACTGCCAAGTGCGTTTGACCCAGATAGCCCGCCAAAGTCGACCCTGATGTCACCGTCACGTTGTGCATCCCGTACGCGGCCAATTGCCCCTGCATGTGTTTCAGCGTGCCTTGACCGGCCGGCATATAGCTGACGTCCTGATAAATCGTTCCACCATAACAAGCGTTTAAAATCTGAACGCCCCGGCAAATTCCTAGGACTGGTTTATGGTCCGCGTGCGTTGCTTTAATCAGGGCAATCTCGTACGCATCACGCTCAGGATCAATCCCACCTAGCTTTGGCTGTGCCTCTTCGCCGTACGTGAACGGTGCAACGTCATGGCCACCACACAACAGTAGCCCGTCAATCAGTTGCACGTATCGCGCAATGGCCGCTTCATCCATGGTCACTGGTAATACTATCGGGATTCCGCCATTATCGGTAATCGACTGTAAAAACTCCCGGTTAACATAGTCCCGTTTCCGTCCCGGAAACATCTGGCTGTCAACGACCACCGTTCCTGGTGCAATTCCAATCATTGGTTTGGTCATACTTTATCCTTCTCTCATCGTGAACAACGCGGTTAAGTCTTCAATCGTTGCACGTTTCGTGCTTGACGCGGTCGACCAATTTAACTGCTTAGGTTTCAATACTGCTTAAAGCCATTGTACCCGCCGTGGCAACTACGGGCAATTCATCACGTCCTTCACAACCGCATTTGTTTCTAACGTTTAAAAAAATAGGCCCTCAAAATGGGAACCTAGAAATTATTTCAATATGGATTTAATTCACAACCAGCCGTTTCAACGGAGCTGGCTTTACCACCAACCCAGTCAAATAGACCGCTGCGCCTAGAACAAGTAGCACAAGCAACGTGGTCCCACCGAAAAAGTTAATCGTTTGGAATTGATAATAAGCCCAAATACCGACCACCCACCAAGTAAAGTTTAACCAGTATGGTAAGGTTGCTCGCCGAATAAAGTACGTCACGAAAATGATGGCATACAGTGGCGTAAACACTGACCCTATTAAGGACAAGAAATTTTGATAATAGGTCATGGCAACCGTTAACGCAATCACGGCACCCACAATCGTCACACCCACGGCCAGCCGGTTAATTTGTTTGGTATGCGTTAAATTAGCTAGACTTGTCGCAGCGGAGTACGTATCCAGAAACGTCGTCGTAACCGTGGAAAATACAATAATCAATAGTGCGACTAACCCAAGCCCCGACTGCGTTAACAACGCGGTGATATCACTTTGACCGGTTCGTAAAACGATCAAGAGTCCGGTCGTAAACATCGCTACACTGCCGACAAAATAACCCCCGGCGCTGACGATTGCGGCTGGAAGCGGTCGGTCAACGTGCTGGGTGTAATCCCCAATCAACGGTAGCCATGACAACCCCATCGTGACGTTGAGCTCAACGGCCTGCCCAAACGTCATCTTGGCCACGTTAGTCACGGTCGTTGGCGCTGCAGCCGGCGCCGTAAAAACGAGGACCAACATTAAAATTGCGCCCAAAACTAGTAACCCAACGACCGCGTTATTAATTTTGAAGAGCAACTGGTTGCCCATCAAGCCAATAATTAGAACGGCTACGATAATGGTCATCAAAACGGAACTTTTGAAATGGAATAACTGGCCACTAATTCGATTCATCGCCAGTTGCGCGTTCACGATCATGACCGCCGTCCACCCGACAAGTTGTAACGCGTTTAACCCGGACGCTAACATCACGCCCCCGCGACCAAACGCCATCTGAGCACTTTCTAAGGCGGACTGGTGCAGTTTTGCACCTAAGTACCCTGCCGGTACCAGAAACAGTCCACAGCCGATTAAATGACCCAAGCCAATCGCTAGCAGTCCCTTCGTCAGACCCAGCGGCGCAATCAGCGTTCCCGTTAAAATTTCCGCAATCGAAATTGCCGCCCCTAACCAGAGTAGAAACTGGCTCCTAAAGACGCCCCGTTCCGTCATGACTGAAGCGCCGTTGCGGCCAGCATGGCACCAATGGTTCTCGTCATATCCGTACTGCGCGCAATCATGGAAATCACCGCCGAGCCCGCCACGCCGGTCGCCGCAACCGACTTTAATTGGGATTCAGTAATCCCACCAATTGCAACGATTGGCCGCTGAGAATGCGCCACCAGCTGTTTCAAGCCAGTCAGGCCGACGACCGGATCCGCATCCGCCTTTGAGGTCGTTGGGAAAATGGGACCACTCCCAATGTAGGCGATTCCCGCAACTTTATTCGCAATGGCCACCTCTGCTAGGGTTGAGCACGACAAGCCCACAAACATTTGCCCCGCGACCCGTTGCAACACCGTCGTGACACGATCATCCTTTTGACCAACGTGAATACCGTCCGCATTCAACGCGAGTGCCAACTCAACGTCATCATCCACGATAAACGGCACGTTCGCAGCCGCACAACGTTGGTGTAACCGGCGCCCCAATGCCAGGCGTTCGTTTGACGTTAGCTGACTAGCCCCTTTATCCCGGTATTGATAAGCCGTAATACCCGCATCTAATGCTGATTGCACCACCGTTTCAAGATTTTCTCCCGGCACATCCTGCGTCCCACAAACGAAGTACGCCCGTAACTGGTTTCGATTAAATTTAAGCGTCATGAACGGTCACCTCGTTGCTAGGGGTCGCCCAGTGATTTAACGGTCCGTGTCCGTGACCAACCTGAATCGTATCCTGAATCGTGCCCGCAACGTAGGCTTTGGCCGTCTGAATCGCTTGCACCATCGACTGCCCCTTCGCCAGTTCTGCGGTAAGACAAGCTGACAGCGTATCACCCGTGCCGTGAGTCCGGATCGTTGCAACCCGGGGTGCGCTTAACCAGAAAGCCGTGCCATCCGCCAGCAAAACAAAGTCATTGGCCATTTTGGGATCCGCTTCGTGACCACCTTTGATGATCACGTTTTTAGCGCCTAACTTTTGTAACGCGTGCCCAGCCTGGACCATGGCTGCGTTATCTGCAATCGTCAAACCCGTCAGTTTTTCAGCCTCGGGTAAATTGGGCGTCACGACCGTTGCTAGTGGGAGTAATTCATCACGAACCGTTTGAATCGCATCTTCGGCTAACAATGGGGCGCCCCCCTTAGCAATCATGACGGGGTCAACTGTCAGTGGACCGAAATCGTAGCGACGCAAATTTTCAACGACCGCGTGTACGTGCTCGGCATCGGCTAGCATCCCCGTTTTGCACGCTAAAATTTTAAAGTCATCGGCGAGTGACGCACACTGTTCATCAATTAATTTCGTCGGCATCGCCATAAAATCTTGAACACCCAACGTATTTTGAGCCGTCACCGCGACGACGACCGCCGTACCAAAAACGTGCCGGGCCTGCATGGTTTTCAAATCGGCCATCACCCCAGCACCGCCACCACTATCGGTCCCCGCGATCGTTAGCACTTGTGGAAATTCATTCATATCCTGTCCCCTTGATTTCTAATTTATTGCTGTAATATCGCTAATTTCTGATACTTTTACCAAACTGAGTTTATCGATCAAATCAACGGCAAACGTGGCTGGCCGGTCCGCCGTTAACTGACTAGCCACGAGTTCGCCAGTCGCTGCTAAAACGAGGCACGCCGTCTGGGCCGCCTCAAAGTAATCGTCGCTGACAGCGGTAAACGCCGCCACAATACTCGAAAGCAGGTCACCCGAACCGACGTGTAGTTGAAATAGCGGCGTCCCATTATGAACTTGCGCAACGCGCGTGCCGTCCGTAATCACATCGGTTGGCCCGGACAGGATCACGCAGCAGTGATACTTTTGCGCACAGGCCTTGGCGATTTCAACCAAATCACCCTGACCGTTACCCGCGTCAATTCCTTTAGCCTGCCAATCAACATCGGCTAACGCCGCAATTTCACCGGCGTTTCCACGAATGACCGCAACGTCAATGGCTGCCAACAAAGCAGTCGCAACGGCTTTCCGATACGGGACCGCCCCGACAGCGACGGGATCTAAAACGACTGGTTTATGATACTGATTAGCAAATTGCCCAACCACGTGCATCTGGTGAACTTGCTGTTCCGTGAGGGTCCCGATGTTGATACAGACCGCACCCGCAATTTGAATCATCATTTCGGCTTCTTGAACTTCTGCGGACATGATGGGGGACGCACCGAGGGCGTTCAGCCCATTAGCGACGTCTTGAACCGTCACAAAGTTGGAAATGTTAAAAACAACTGGGTTTTGATCACGTAATTCGTTTAGTAATGCTAATTTCATCATCAATCACTCCTTTAATTGGCATGCCCAACCAAAAAAACGACCACTGATCAACATGCATTGATCGAGTGGTCGCTAACTATCAGCTGTGACACTTTCCCTACGCAAGTCTGAACTTACAGGTTCAAAGGGATCGGTGCTCACAGCACCATCTCAGCCCATTTTTGGACACCCCTAGTGTTAATTATTATTTAGTTTGATTAACTTTAGTTTAATGATTGTAACCGCTGTCGTCAATCTTTGTTTTAAAACAACTTTTTACACTTTTTACGTAACTGTCTAACAACTAGCGTTTCGTTCAAACATCCTAACTAAAGCAGTTATAATGGACTCAATCCCCAAAATATGAAGAAAAGAGTGACAATTCATGCAAGCTTTAGTTGTGCCTACCGCAAGCGCTCATCGCTTAACCGACTTGGAATGGCAGGAACGCCCAATGCCAACCATCAAGCCTAACGAAGTTTTAATTAAGACCCAGTCAGTTGGCTTAAATCCGGTCGATTATAAGGTGTTTACTGGACCCCATCCCGATTGGACCTACCCCCACACCCTAGGCTTAGACGTGGCGGGTATCATTGAAGCAGTTGGTGCCGACGTCCATAATTTCCGGCCCGGCCAGCGGGTGTGCGGCCACGGTAATCTCGGTACGGACGGTTGTTTTGCCGAATACGTCAGTTTCCCGGCGGACGCCCTCGCAGATATTCCAACCACCGTTAACTTTGAAACCGCGGCGGGAAGCCTATGTGCCGGATTAACGGCCTACCAAGCACTTTATCGCAAAGCCAACCTGAACAATGTCCAGACAGTCCTGGTTCACGCCGGTGCTGGTGGGGTCGGCAGTATGGCGATTCAATTAGCGAAGCAAGCCGGAAAGACCGTTTACACCACGGTTTCTAAGGGCAAACAAGCCTTCGTTGCTAAGTTAAAACCAGATGCCCAAATCGACTACCACGCTGAAAACGTGACCGATAGGATTCAAACATTAACGGCCGGTCAAGGCGTCGATCTCATCATTAACACGGTGGGTAACGCTGAAGCGGACCTTCCCCGTCTCGCGTATAACGGCCAGCTGGTCTGCGTTTTAAACCCACCCGCATTTCCAGCTACTCAGGCGCTCACGATCAGTAACTTAGACTTAGGCGGTGCGCACCGGAGTGGCAATCCGACTCAAATCGCTGATTTAGGTCAGATGGCCTTTGAATTACTGGCAAAAATTGCTAAGGATCAAGTCGATCCGCTCATCAGTCAGGTCTTGGACCGTGACCAACTCGTTGCGGGCCTCGCCCAGATTCAAGCGCACCAGGTGATGGGAAAATTAGTCGTTAATTTCGATTAAATCGTAATTGAAAAATAAAAAATGAGTTGTCGCACGCCTGGAATAATCAGGTGTGCGGCAACTCATTTTTTATTGATAATCAGACAAGCAAATTAAGCGAATGCTTCAACTTGTTGTTTTGTTAAGGTATCGTTCATACGACCACTACGGAAACCGCCTAAGTCTAAGGTAACGTAACGGAAACCTAATGATTGTAATTCGCGGTTAACACGGTCGTTGAAGACCAAGAAGTCACCGATCCGGGCTTCTGGTAATTCAATCCGAGCAATGTCTTCATGGAAACGAACACGGACCGTTGGGAAGCCTAAGCTACGTAAGTATTTTTCAGCAGCCATAACTTGCGCGATGTTTTCATGCGTCAAAGTCGTGTTGTATGGGAAACGTGAAGATACGGAGCAAGAAGCAACCTTGTTCCAGTTAGTTAACCCTAATTCTTGTGATAAAGCACGAACGTCAACTTTGAAGAAGTCGGCTTCTTGTAATAAGCTCCGTGCGCCAGCTTCGGTGCGGGCTTTCAAACCAGGACGGTAGTCATTTTCATCGTTCTTGATCATTCCATCTAAAACGGCGTTGCTACCATTAGCAGTAGCTAAGTCATTCAAACGATCGTAGAACATCTTTTTAGCAAAGTACCAGCTATCAGGGGTGTTTTGCTTGATGTGGTCGTCGCTTAAGTAGTCTAACGTCGTTGTTTGGACGTTGGCACCTAATTCTTCTGCTAAACTAACGGCTTTGTCGAATTCTTCATCGGTGAATAATTCAGAGTTAGCAACAACGGCAACCACGTTTTCTTTACCTAAAACGTTTAATGCCATCTTTAATACTAACGTACTGTCAATCCCGCCAGAAAAGGCCACTGTGACCTTTTTTAAACCTTTTAATAAACTCGTTAACGTTGCTTTCTTTTCTGCTAATGTTGACATATTAATAGCCTTCTTTTTTTATTTTAATTAACTAGTTAAATTCCAAAAAATCCATGCATAAACCAAGCGGCTGCCGCAGCGCCGACAAATGGTGCGATTCCGGGAACAATGATCCCGTATTGCCAATCGCTGTCCGCTTTATTGGCAATCGGCAAGATGGCGTGCGCGATCCGGGGACCCATGTCCCGTGCAAGGTTCATGGCGAACCCAGTTGGACCACCCAGTCCCATCCCAATGGCCCAGACAAGTAGTCCAACGCCAATTGGCACGATTCCTGGTGTCTTAATCGTTGAGATAGCTAAAATACCTGAGATGAAGATAAAGGTATCGAAGAATTCAACGAAGAAGTTCCGTGGTAAGTTCCGTACAGCTGGTGCCGTACAGAATAAGTTCCGAATCGTAATGGGCGAAATTTCACCCGTCGATGCTTTGAAATGATCAGCGTACATGATCCAAACGATCACTGAACCAACCACCCCACCCAGCACTTCAGCAACGGAGTAAGGAATAAAGCTACTCCATGGCAAGTTACCAAGCAAGCATTGTGCTAATACCATCGCGGGGTTGATGCAAACATTTCCAAAAATAAAAAGTGCAATACTAATCCCAAAACCCCAAGTTGTGATGGCAAAAATATGACCGGAACCCCGGTACTTAGTTCCCTTCAGGACTGAACTACAATGAACACCGACCCCAAAAATAATCATCAAGGCCGTTCCCATGAATTCAGCAAATAATTGATGTACCAAAAATCTAGTCCTCCTCGTCCAACTGCGCAGCAGCAACGATTGCCGCCTGATAAACTGTTCGCAGCGGAATATGGAACTGCTGTGCTAACTTAGCGCAGTCCGCGTATTCCGGTGTTTTTTTCGTAATATTGTCATAAGTCGCAATTTTCAATTGAACCGAACCGTACGGGGTTTCAACCATCATAAAATGACGCTTCATGATCGTGCGATGCCACGTCTGATAACGGACACCAATCGTACTGGTCTCACTCAAGATCAATTTAGTGAGGGCGGCTTTTGCCTGAACGTTTCCCAAAACGGTCAGTTTCGTCGCCGGCCGATTCTTTTTCATCTGAATCGGGGTGAAGAACACGTCGTAGGCCCCCGCCGTTAACAGTTGGTCCATGACGTAACCTAACCCTTCACCGGTTTGATCATCTAAGTTGGCTTCAATCATCAAAACGTCGTCCTTGGTTCGGTTAACGACTTGATGACTTAGTTTTTTTTTTCGAATAAAACGGCGCGTAAAGCGTTAAAACCGCCCGTTTCCCGTTTCCCGAAACCATAACCGATTTTTAACGGCGTGGCATCTTCGGGTAGCGGACCGAAATCTTGAACTAAGGTCTTGACGATGCCCATCCCAGTTGGCGTAATCAACTCGGTATGAATATCTAACCGTTGTTGAATCGGAATACGACTACCGACCCGCATCTGCATCACAGCAGGAACGGGAACCGGCATTTGGCCGTGAGCCACGTTGATAAAGCCGCTACCGTCCGTCAATGGTGATGACAAGACTTCGTCGATGTCCATTAGTTCCAAAGCAACACAACAACCAACGATATCCACGATGGAATCAAGCGCACCCACTTCATGAAAGTGAACGTCGGATAGTGGCATATGATGCACGGTGGCTTCCGCCTTCGCAATCTCGGTAAAAATGGCAGTCGCATGGGCCTTAACGTGATCCGATAGATCACTAGCATCGATCAACTGCAAAATATCCGTTAAATGCCGGGCTTCACCGTGATGATGATGGTGACCATCGTGGTCGTGGTGATCATGCCCATGCTCGTCGTGAGTGTGTTGGTGGGCGTCGTCTTCGTCTGCATGGTGATGGTGTTCATGGGTATGTTCAACAAACCCATGGTCCTTGCCGCCAGCGACTTCAACGTCAAAGCTGGTCCCGTAAATACTGCTTTTTGCTAACCGTTCGCGGGTCAACTCGTAACCATGAACGTGTAACTTGGCTAATTCCGTTTTTAATTGGTCAAAGTCCAAGCCGAGATCCAGCATGGCACCTAAAAACATATCCCCACTAATACCGGAAAACGCATCTAAATAAAGTGTTCGCATCTTGAATTCCTCTCTTGGTTTCGTTATCTGAATTTTACAATTGGTTGATCATGCTAGCCGAGTACGCCGCACCAAACCCATTGTCAATATTGACAACGGTGATACCGGACGCACAGCTGTTTAGCATGGTCAAAAGCGCGGTCATCCCTTGGAAATTCGTTCCGTAGCCGATACTCGTCGGAACGGCGATCAACGGTTTGTCGATCAGCCCACCAACGACACTGGCTAAAGCCCCTTCCATCCCAGCAATGACGATCACTACTTTGGCACCCCGAATAACGTCTAACCGGGCGAATAACCGGTGAATACCGGCCACGCCAACGTCGTAGACCCGTTCAACGTGGTTACCAAAGGCTTCCGCCGTCACCGCCGCTTCTTCAGCGACTGGTTGGTCAGAAGTCCCGGCCGTGACGACTGCAATGTAGTCATCATTTTTCGGCGTAGGCATTTTACCGACCGTCATACACTGGGCCTTTTCGTGATAAACCGCAGTCGGCAGTGCTGGTTGGAGCGCTGCGAACTTTTCCGGTGATAACCGGGTCGTTAAAATTGGCAAGGTTTGATTGGTCATCGCCTTCACGATTCCCGCAATTTGCGGTGCGGTTTTGCCCGCGCCGTAAACGACTTCCGGAAACCCATTACGCTTTTGACGACTCAGATCAACACTGGCAAAGCCTAAATCAGCGGTCTGGGCTGATTCTAACTGGCTCGTCGCATCTTCAGGCGACAGCGTTCCCGCCGCGACCCGTTGTAAAATTTCAGTGGTTGTCAACGTTGCCATCTATTTCACGATAACGCCAAGACCATCTGGGACGACCGTTACTTTGGCAGCTTTACCTTCACGGGCGTAGGCCATTTCCATGGCTTCATCCAAACTCTTAGCTAATTCCATGTGCATCCCCGTAATTAGTTCTGGATCAACTAAATCTGAGACGAAGATGACATGATGATGAACCAAGATCCGTGCAAAAATTTGTGCGGTCCATTGGTCAGGAATCGTCTTCAAACGAGGCGTATTGATGGCTTGATCCAAAAATTCTTTAGGATCGTCAACGTCGGCCAAGTTATGGAAGAATCCTTCACCACCATGACCATCACGTGCACCAGCAACCATGACGATCGTACCGCCTTCTTTGTTCGTTGCTTCGGCAGCGGTCATCCCTTTAACGGCTTGATAAATATTTTGATCAAGTGGGTAACCACCATTGGTTGAAATGGCAATATCACAGTCGATTCCAGGAACACTGGAAAGGTCTTTAACAAAGTCACAGCCAACTTTATGAGCTGCTTCCATGTCACCGGCGAACGAACCAATAATCTTCTTATCTTCGTCTAAAACGACGTTGAGGATGAAAGCTAAGTTAGCCGTACGCGCAGCGTAAACCATATCTTTATGAATTGGGTTATGCATTAAGTTCCCTGTCCGTGCCTTTGGTGAGTTGATGAATTCACCAGAATGGTTGGCCATGATTGTCTTGTAAGAAGCGACCCCTGGCAATACGGACTTCCGACCACCGGAGAAACCGGCGAAGAAGTGGGATTCAATAAATCCTTCAGAAATGAGTAAGTCAGCTTCAGCAGCGACTTTGTTAATAATGCAATCCCCACCTGAAGGTAATTGACCGATTTTGACCATTGAACTGTCGTCGGTCGAAACGTGCATCACGATTTCTTCATTGTTCACGATGTCTTCGCCATATTTATTAACTAATTCTTCGTGGGTTGAAGGCCGGTGGAAACCGGTGGCTACTAAAATACGAATCCGTGCATCTGGTGCAACGGAACGCAAACGCCGTAAAAGAATTGGGGTAATAATATGTGATGGTACTGGCCGGGTATGGTCTGAACTAATGATGACAATGTTCTTTTTGCCCTTAGCGAGTTCTTCTAATTTTGCGGACCCAATCGGGTTATCCAACGATTTTTCAACCGTTTCGCTTTCGGATAATTTGTTATGATATGTTGCAGCTTGTGAGACGAGCTTGCCAGCGAAATTTTCATCAGGAATTTCAGCGGTAATCGTCTTCTTGTCGTATGGTAAATCAATCGCAACCATGACTTTTGGCCATCCTCTTTCTCGTAAAATGAATTTTAACGTGCATGTTTTGTTATACTAGAGGTCTGCGAAACTGTCTGTTACATTTTAAGTTTTCAAAGATAGTTAACAAATGTATACTTTAAATGCGATTGCTACAATCACGAAAACCGCTATGCTAGGCAGAGTAGTTATCGTGATTGAAGCTGAAAGTCATTAATACATTCACTTTTGACCTCAAAATCTTTCACGAAAGAACTGAAACTAAGATGGTATTAACTGATATTGAATATTTATTAAGTTACCTGGAAGCCCACCATGTGCCGACGATTAAGAAGAAACGGCATACCTATCTGACTTATCACGGTTTAGCTGAACATTACACTTACGTCTTAAAAGACGGGATCATTAAAAATAGCATCATTTTGCAAGACGGTCGGGAATTTAACTTGTCCTACATTGCAAAACCCGATGTGATCTCATTACTACGGGATGAAGTTTCCCGTTCAACTGACCAGCCGTTTAACGTGCGGATTGAATCCGAATACGCCACGTTTTACCAAGTTAACCGCGTGGCCTTCTGGAAGTATGTCAACAGCACGCCCGAATTACAAAACTACGTAAAAAACTATTACCGGAAGAAATTATCCGAAAACATTTTACGCTTACAACGCATGGTGATGAACGGGAAGAAGGGCGCGATTTGCTCCTTCCTCTATAGTCTGGTCGACTTATTTGGCCGTAAAATCAATGAGGGAATTTTAATTGATTTTACCGTCACTAACGATGATATCGCCGGCTTTTGCGGAATTAGTTCTCGTAGTAGTGTTAACCGAATGCTGAAGGAATTACGGGCAGATGGGGTTATTACAGTTAAGAATCACAAATTTATCATTCAAGATATCAGCTACCTCTTAGATCAAATTGCAAACTAGTGAGGTGCTCATCCGTGCATATTCCGGATAATTATCTAAGTCCCGCCACGTGTGGGACGTTAGTCGCTGCCATGGCACCCGTTTGGACCGTGGCTGTCATTAAAGTTAAAGCCCAAGTCAAAGAACACCACGAAACTTTACCAATGCTAGGCATTGCCGCCTCATTGGCTTTTTTAATCATGATGTTCAATTTACCAATTCCTGGTGGAACAACTGCACACGCAGTCGGAGGGACCTTGTTAGCGGTGCTAATTGGGCCCTGGGCGGCTTCTCTAGCGTTAACGGTCACATTAGCCCTCCAAGCCCTACTATTCGGTGACGGCGGTATCCTTGCCTTTGGCGCTAACGCCTTCAATATGGCATTTATCATGCCATTTGTCGGTTACGCCTGTTATCGACTCGGTCAAAAGTTGCACCATGAAAAGTTAGGTCTCGCCATAGGTGCTTATCTCGGAATCAACGTTGCCGCCCTCGTTGCCGGTATTGAACTGGGGTTACAACCCTTGATTGCCCACACGGCTAGCGGCGCGCCGTTGTATTGCCCATACGGCTTAAACATCGCCGTTCCAGCAATGTTGACCGCCCACTTACTAGTCGCCGGCTGGGTCGAATTAGTCTTCACCCTACTCGTCTTCCAATTCGTTAAAAAAGTCGCACCAACTAACTTATATCAGACGCCAACGCGTTCTAACCAGCGTCCCTGGATCGCCTTGCTCATTGGCTTAGCCGCATTATCACCACTCGGCTTACTAGCTAGTAACACGGCCTGGGGCGAATGGGATCCAACCGAACTCAAACAGATGCTTGTCCAACAGCACCTCAGTACCCAAGCACCACAAGGGATGGTTCACGGTTTCCATTTTCAAGCACTCTTTAGTAACTACGCCATTGCCGGTTTACCGGTTAGCGTGGGCTACATTTTATCCGCATTATCTGCCATTTTAATCTTCCTACTTTTGATTCGAGGCCTTCAACATGGATCTGAAACCACGAACTGAGTTACCAGCTTGGCTTATTAAAAAATCTACTGCAACAAAAGGCCAAGCGACCAGAACAAGTTTTTTGCAACGCAACCAACGCCACTTGCGCGCCCTGCTAACCCGGTTAGCACAGCCCGCGCCGGTGACGGCTAAACGGCGGTGGCACCTTGCCCCGCAAATTAATTTAATTCGCTTATTACTGTTAGTTTTCTTGATTGCCCTAATTAACAACGTGACGTTGTTATGGTGTCTCGCCATATTGCTAGGTTTTCAGCTACTCTTACTGTCACCCAGCCAGTTGCGCCGCTTCGTTAAAAGCTGGTTTGTCAGCTCATTAGTGGCCCTCATATTCGTCCTTCCCAGTTACTGGTTAACTGGGCCAAGCACGCTAGTATTCTTCAGTCTAAAAACGAGTTTGATGCTGGCTAATGCACAGTACTACCGCCTAACGACGCCCTTTCAAGACTTGTTAAGCGGGCTTAAAGCACTGCATTGTCCTGACGTCTTGATCATGACTTGTGCGATTGCCATCACCTACTTGCGAATGCTCGGCCAGCACCTATTGCTGACCATGGAAGCCTTAGAATTACGAACGGTCGCACCGGCTAAACACCCGTATCGTTTGATTGGCGCAATGTTTGGTAACCTTTACCTCAAGAGTTATTCCTACGCACTAGAGCTCTACGCAGCCATGGAAGCCCGCGGGTTTAACGGCCATTACGTTCGTACCACCACACCACATAATCGGTGGCGTGATTACCTGTCACTCAGTCCTGATATTTTGGTCTTGATATTATTTATTTTTTGGGGGAATTAACGTGGTATTGATTAAATTAGCAAATCTTTGCTATGATTATCCTAATACGCGTGGGTTAGACCACCTCAGTTTGACCATTGACGTCGGCGAATTCGTCTGTTTGATGGGTCCAAACGGGTCGGGAAAATCCACGTTGCTCCGGATTTTAAGTGGACTCGCCTCACCTAAGTCTGGTGAGTACCAGTTACACGGCCAAGCAGTGACGGCTGCGTACCTAGCCGATGCTCAGCAGCGGCAGCAGCTCCACCAAAAAATCGGCATGGTTTTTCAAAACACCGACGTGCAGTTATTCAACACGTCAGTTGCCGAAGAGGTGGCGTTTGGCCCCCGTCAGCTGGGGCTCAGTGCATCAGCAATCGAGCAACGGGTCAATGATTGTTTACAATTAACCGCCTGCGAAGACTTACGTGATCGGGTCCCCTACCAGTTATCTGGTGGCGAAAAGAAACGCGTCGCGTTAGCCAGCGTCCTGGCCTTAAATCCTGAAATTTTGTTGTTGGACGAGCCGCTCAATGGTTTGACCATCGCGGCGCAACAACAAATGTTAACCCTCCTGCAACGGTTGCAAGCGGCTGGCAAGACCATTATCATGGCCAGTCACAATTTTCAACAAGTTCAAACCGTTGGCCAACGTTTCATTATTTTTAACCGTCTCCACCAACTCGACGCCGACATGTCTCAGGCTGACCTTCAACGGCAGCCTGAGCGTCAGGCGCAATTGATGACATTATAATAAGGAGTTGAGAATATGATTAATCCTAGCAATGGTACGATTCATCGTGGCTGGAACCGCCGTGTGGTTACGGGTAAAACCTTAGCTGAATGTGACGAACGCCTCGTTCAGTACCTTAATGACCAAGATTATGGTTCAGGTGAATTTACGGTCTTACACGAAAGTGCTGGCCCCCGTGAAACCACCGGGTATGATCTTCCGAATGGCGACACCTGTTACATCAGTTTCTTGATTTATAACAGCCGTCTCTAATCACCAAAAAAAGTCTCGCTGAAATTCAGCGGGACTTTTTTATTCGCAAAATCAGGATATAAATACACATAGTTGTTCTAACGTTCTTCGTAAAATTATTGGGTGCGCGGACTGAAGTTCCGAAACATTTGCTCTCAAAAGGAATCCTTAGTCAGCCAACGGTTTAAATTCAGGGGTCCTTCCAAGTCCCTAACAAGCTGACTATTCCCGTAAGTAATCTCGGGTCTTGTCGTTATTAGGTTGGATTTCTTTGCTAGCGAACATTCCGATTTTTCTAAATATTTATGGTTACTCATCTCGCTTTCAAGAAGATTGTTTCACGTGAAACAGTCTTGAATTATACAGATGTTTTGAATTTTTATTCATTAGCAGTGAAATTAAAAATTGAGTTGACAAACCATTTTCATAAGCCTTATACTTAGGCCAACTTAAATATCGTCCTTATAAACCAATGAGGTGGAGATCAAGATTATCGTGCCCGCACAGAGAGTCATCGTTGCTGAGAGTATGGCCGAACGCAGGTAATTAAATGGACCACCGAGGGCTTTTCCGAAACTAGCTTGCTAAGAGTACGGAAAGACGTGCGACATACGTCAGTTGTCAGGGGAATGTTGGTTCCCTACAGAGAAGGAGTGCATATTTGATCAATGATGATTGAAGTGTACTCAATTAAGGTGGCACCGCGGTTTATTAACCGTCCTTATCGCAGCATTGGCTGTATAAGGACGGTTTTTTTGACTTTAAAACGGGGTGAACAAAATGGTAAACAAACGATGGCAACGCTCGATGAATCATAACACCAACAATCAAATTATTTTTGGAGGAATTCATCATTATGAGCTTGTCTACTACACAAAAAACATTATTAACAGTTGCCGGGGTCGCGCTCGTCGGCGGGATCGCCTTTACGGTTAACGCCCAATCTAAGCCTACTAAGACCACACCAAATCAGACCCTCAACCTCTCTGAAGGAACGGCAATCATGAGCCTCGATCCGGCTAAGATCACCGATAGCACTTCTCAAGAACAACTAAGTCAAATTGACGAAGGACTTTACCGGCTGGATGCCAAAAGTCACCCCGTCAACGCCTTAGCCACTAAGACAACCATTTCAAAAGATGGTAAAACCTACGTCATCAAATTGCGCCACAACGCAAAGTGGAGCAACGGCCAATCGGTGACCGCCCACGACTTCGTTTATTCATGGGAGCGAACGCTCAACCCCAAATCAAAATCAGAATTCACGTATTTATTTAGCAATATTAAAAACGCCGATGCAATTGCGGCTGGTAAGAAAGCCCCCACTTCACTTGGCGTCAAAGCCAACGGGGACCACCAACTCACCATTACCTTGAGCAAACCGGCCTCATATTTCAAAAAGGTTCTGGCTAACATAACCTTCTATCCTTTGAACCAACGTGCCGTTCAAAAATACGGTCGCGCTTACGGTACCACCGCTAAAAAGGCGGTCTACAACGGCGCCTTCGTGCTGAACGGCTGGACTGGAACTAACGATACTTGGACGCTAACTAAGAACCCCGATTACTACGCTCGTAAGGTCGTTAAGCTTAAGAAGATCAACTACCAAGTGATTAAATCAACCACGACCGCCTACAACTTGTATCAATCCAATAAACTGGACACGGTCACGCTGAGCGGTGAACAAAACGTTCAGAACAAGAACAACGCCGAACGTAAAACGTTACCGACTGGGACACTCGAGTTTATTCAATTTAACGAAAAGGATAAAACGTCCGCGAACCACGACTTACGGACCGCCGTTTCACTCGCTATCAACCGGCAACAATTAGTTGATAAAGTATTGCAAAACGGTGCCCGTCCCGCTAAAACCTTTGCCGTTAAGAACATGGCTAAGAATCCTAAAACGGGCAAAGACTTTACGCAGGACGCCTACGTCAAGCAAACGGTCGATACCGATATTACTCAGGCCCGGTCGTTGTATAAAAAGGCCCAGCATCAATTAGGCACCAAACAGATCACCCTGACCTTAACTTGTGGCGACAATGATACGACCCACCAAGTCGCGGAATTTATTCAAGGCCAACTGACCCGCAACCTGCCCGGAATCAAAGTTAACGTCAAACCAATGCCATTTAACGCCATGCTTGGAAAAGTCTCCAAGGGTGAGTTCCAGCTAAACCTTGCCGGCTGGAACATGGATTTTGCGGACCCATCACGGGCACTCACAATTTTAACGGCCAACAGTAATTCCAATATGGGTCACTATAACAGTCATCAATTTGACCAACTAATGACCAAAGCAGACGGTGCTGACGCCCTCAACCCAACGAAGCGTTACCAAGACTTAGTTCAAGCTGCCCAACTAGCAACCCGCGACCAAGCCGGCGTTTCCCTCTATGAAGGCAGTACCAACATGCTCGTCAAATCGAACTTGAAAGGTGTCGTTTACAATAACTTCAGCGGCGTTCCGAGCTATCGGACCGCGTACTTGAAGTAGCCTGATTCAAAGAATTTCAAAATAAGAAGTCGCCCCTTTTAAGCGGTCGGCTTTTTATTTTGAAATTTTTCTCGAATGACGCTTGACTTGAAACCCGTTCGATAAGTTACAGTAAAGGCGAATTAAGAAAGCACTTAATAAATTGATGAAACTGGTGGCCACCGGTGATTGAACCTGACTTAATGGAGGTCTTTATGATGATGAAATTATTCCAACGCAAACGCACGGTTACTTTAGCTGCACCAGTTAATGGGATGTATGTGGATCTGAGAAAAGCGGGTGAAACGGCCATTACCGCTGGCTTTGCCGTCGAACCAATGGAAGGTGAAATCCACGCCCCGATTGCTGGTCAGATTACGGCGGTTACGGCGCAAACGGTCACGATTGCCGCGGACTTTGGTTGCGACTATCTCGTCCAGATTGGTGATTTAACCGCTAATTTGGATGACCAAGCCGTTAATTGGCAAGTTGCGGTGGGTGATGCGGTTTCAGTGGATGTCATCCTTGCCAACGTATCAATTGAGACGATTCACGCCGCAAACCAGTCCGCGCTGGTCACTTGTGGATTAATTGGCAAACAGGCAGCCGACTTTGAAATTAGCCAGACCGGGTTAATTTCTCAAGGCAACCAGCTCGCCACCTTAAAAATTAAAGCTTAAATAGGGAAGGGTCGACGCATTAGTCGGCTTTTTTGCTACAATGAGCTGATGAAAGCAGGTGAGCACTAATGATTATCCGCTATTATCAACGTACAGATTTCGAAACCGTGCGCCAATTATTTAAGCAAACCGTTCAAAAGGTCAACGCCAAAGATTACACATTGGCACAGCTGGCCGCTTGGATTGGACTGGACGATGCAGCCACCCGGGCGCGCTGGCAAACCACCCTCGCCGCCCATACAACACTAGTCGCTAGTCAGGCTGACCAGCTAGTTGGTTTCGCCGACATGACCGCCACTGGCTATTTGGACCGATTATATGTGCATGCCGAGTACCAACGTCAAGGCATCGCACGGGCATTAGCGACTGCCTTGGAACAAGCCGTCCCCGTAAACCGTTACGAAACGGCTGCTTCCATTACTGCGCGACCATTCTTTGAACAGCAAGGCTACCAAGTGATTCGCGTGCAACAGGTCGAACGTGCTGGCATTAAGTTGACCAACTATCGCATGCAAAAAATTATTAATCCAGACGCAAAGTAGCCCGGTAAAATTTGATTTTACCGGGCTACTTTTGTGTTTTTTTACAAGTTATTTAAAGGTTAACGTTTCCTTGGCTTGGCCAATCCCACCATCGACAAACAAGTCGGTTACTTGGAGTTCGAACACGACTAATGATGAGCCAATCGCATCCCAAACCTTTTGATAATTAGGAACCGTCTCTAAATAGCGTGGCAATAAATCAGCCATCGTCTTGTCAGAACGGTGTAACTTCACGTGTTGCGCCCGTAAATAAGGGTTGCCCGGAGTCCCGTCGTTTGGCACCGTGATAAACGCGACGTCTGGGTTTTGATCATACGTCTTCAGCGCCGCACTAGTCTTAACTGACGAAAAGTACAACGTGTTAGGACGATCTTCAAACCAGACAAAGTTAACAATTTTAACTTCAGCTTCATTGTTGACCGCCGTACTGAGAGCAATCTTATTGGTCGTGCTGACAACTTGCTTCAATAGTGAAATATCCATTTTTATGAACTCCTTTATAATCATATCAGTAAGTTAATTATACTACTAAAGGAACATACGTTCATAATGATTGGCCTTTATTTTTGACACTGGTCGGATTAGCTTAAAATAGAACCACTTCACACCACTATGGTAAAACCACAACTTTGCCTAACCCAACACTAGTTGCCAGGTATTCGTGCGCTGACCGGGTTTCAGCCAATTTAAAGACCTTTTCCGGCGTAACATCAACATTATGACTCGCAATAAAATCAAATAATGCCTGCACGTGCGCCGCATCCACGTCTCCGGAGTAAAATCCCGTGAGATAGCGATTGTTAGGAATATCCATAATTGGATCAAACCCGTCCAGTGTCCAGACACCGCCAAGTTCGCCAGTTGAACTAACAATACCAAATTCAGCCGTATGCTCTAGCGAATCCCGGACTGCCGAAGGACCAATCAGGTCGACCACCTTATCGAATTCCCCGACAGTCGGTGGAAGTTGATTGGCATTCGGTGTATGAATGACTTGATCAATTCCAAGTGCCGTAAGCGCCGCGTCTTTACGATCAGACCGCGTCGTTCCACTCACCGAAAGATCAATTCCGGAAGCCTTCATCAACTTTAGAATTGCGACACCGACCCCACTAGTAGCTGCGCGAATTAGAACCCGGTCACCATCATGGAGCTGTAAGCTTTGATAGATTCCAAACGCCGTGTAGAACGTTTCCGGGACGGCAGCCAGTCGCGGCCAATCTAGGTCAGTCGTGACCGGATAAATCTGGGCATTAGGTAATAAAACGTACTCAGCATAACTGCCGTCAAACGCCCGCCCCATTTCGCCCATCAGTGACACAACCGTTTGTCCCACCTGAAACTGTTCAGGCGCACTCGTTTCATCAATCGTCCCAACTACTTCAATTCCTAATATCCGGGGAAATTGAACACTCGGCGACTTACCCTCACGCGTAAATACTTCCGAATGATTAATCCCAAAGCCACCCACTTTGATCCGTGTCCAACCTGGTTTGACAACTGGAGTTGGTACTTCTTGATACTTAAGGACTTCTGGCCCACCTGGCCGAGTCACAACTACTGCGTGCATATTAATTTCCTCCCATTACTAGTAGCTACTAAAACAACACCCAGCTAGTGGATCCGATTTTAAAAGTCACCGTTCACTTATTTAAAGCCAATCATAGCATAACTTAGATGAACTCTCTGACAATCCAACTCCCGACCACCCTTAGCAAGTGGTATGCTTTAAACCTAATCTTATTGGCACCATGGAAAGAAGTGAGTCCCACGAAAATCATTATTGCACCAGCTAAGAAGATGGTCGTTGATCAGGATAGTTTTCCCGTTGAGACGCAACCACAATACTTAGCGCAAACGGCCCAAATTCTACACCAAATGCGCCAGCTTAACTATAACGAAGCCAAAAGCTTATGGCACTGTAGCGACAAGCTGGCCCAAGCCAACTTCAAGTGGCTACAAGAGCTCGACTTAACGCGGCACCAAACCCCCGCCTTACTCAGCTACAGTGGTATTCAGTATCGTTACATGGCGCCGGACATTTTCACGCAGCCCGCCCTTGACTATGTCCGCAATAACTTGCGAATCTTGTCAGGGTTTTACGGGATTCTGCGCCCCTTTGACGGCGTTGTGCCTTACCGACTAGAAATGCAGGCCCGTTTAGGAATCGGGGCCACGCCGAATTTATATACTTTTTGGGGTAACCATTTATACCAAGCACTCACCCCAACTCCGGAGCCCATCGTTAACCTGGCCTCGTTAGAGTACGCCAAGGCTATTACGCCCTACTTGGCACCGCATCAGCCCATGATTGACATCGTCTTTGCCAGTTGGGTCGCTGGCCAACTCAAAACGAAAGCAACCTTAGCAAAGATGGCACGCGGTGCCATGGTTCGTTTCTTGGCTGAGCACCAAGTCAACGACCTTGACGGAATTAAAGCTTTTGATCACCCGGATTATCAGTTCGACGCCCAGCGTTCCACCCCGACCCGGTTAGTTTTTATTTATCAGAAAAGTCACTAAAAATGACGGCCACCTAAATTCAGGGCAGTCGTCATTTTTGTTGCTTATTTTTAGTTATAGCGCGTCAAAAATTTCCCGGGAAATAAAATGACTATTTCCACGATGGTTTCTTCACATTCAGTCGTGGGCCGCCAACCAAGTTCCTAACCGTTTGAAATATGCCACCGGTTCATCAATGAAAGCCATGTGTCGACTGTGGGGAAATAACGCCCATTCAGCATTCGGTAACTGATCGACCATCGTTTTCGCCACCAACGGCGTGCATAAATCATTCGTTCCGCTCGTCACTAGGGTCGGCGTCGTAATCTGCCCTAACTGTTGGGTATAATCATAATCAGCCAGCGTACCGGTCGGGTGATACTCGTTAGGGCCCCAAGCAACGTTATACGCCGTAACGCCCGCACGTTTTGGACGCCGCAAAAATGCTGGTGAAGCCGACGTCACCGGACCCGCAGCGTGCGCAGTCATAAAACGGGCGTTGGCCGTTAAGTATGCTTCTGTTGTGTAATCGCCCGTTTGTTCCGCCATCGCAATGGCCTCTTGATCCGTGGTCGACATAAATTTTATTAGCCGGTGTTGTTCTTGCGCCCATAGCTTAGCCGATGACAACGTACTAGCTAAAATCAGACTTTGGATGCCCGTTGGCTGCTGATCGCATAAATACATAATCGCCAGCATGCCACCCCAAGACTGACCCAATAAGTGCACCTTATTTAAACCTAAAGCGTGCCGAACCATCTGTAATTCAGCGACCCACGTTTCTGGTTGCCAAAGTCTAGGCTCATCAGGCATCGACGAACGCCCGCATCCTAACTGATCATACATAATAATCTGGCGGCCCGTTGTCCGGGCCAATTCATCGAACGCTTCAAAATAATTATGCGTTGATCCTGGACCACCGTGTAGTAATAACAACGGAACTTGCCGATTTTGCTGGGTCCCAACGATCCGATAATAAGTTTGATAGCCGTGAAACGGCACGTAGCCTTCCTTAATTTGCATGAACGAATACCCCTTCCGATAAGAGTTTAATCATTTGAATTTATTTTTTGTAAAGTGAACAACTTAACCCATTTATTCTACGCCAACCGGTCCAAAAACGCTTTATATTATAAGCCCCAAAACCACTAAATCATTAGTTATTGACGCTTAAAGATTAAGAATCTAACGTTTTTGGAATAAAATGCTAAAAAAAGAAAACCCTAATCTTTCTTTAATGGTTCTCAAATGACACCGCTAGTGTAAGCGCTACAATGGAACCGTAAAGTAATCAGAAAAGGGTGAATGATGATGGTATTGAGTATTATTACTATTTTAGGCATGGGTTTGATCGCAGCTACGGGTGCTCACTTTGTGAACGGCGCAAAAGCAATGCAAGCGGGGACGGTAGACCACCATTATGGTAAGATGCCCGCAAATCTCCACCAAATCGACTTTCTTTAGTTCACTTGGCTATCCGTTATCGGAAACCAGAGCGAATTCTGAAGTTGCATACAGCATCTAAAAAAACTGGTTGACCAGTTTTCGGTACATTACCCGAGACTTGTCAGCCAGTTTTTTTATTGCTATGTTTTTAACCTCAACGCAGTACGCTCTTCTCCGAACGCGCAACGCCCCTCATATACAGTACAATGAGGATCCCAGCAACAACTAGTAATAACAACAACGCCGTCAGCATAATGTGATGGAGGCCGGTAAAGAAAATCTGTCGCATTGCTGGTACCAAGTTTTTAGGTAAACTACCCACGGTCTGCGAGTTACTCAGACGGTTCATCATGGCCATGGTGATTTTTCCATGACTAGCTTGGACCCCCGTTAGTAACGTGTGATTCAAAATAACTCCGTAAATTGCCGACATGAACGTCTGAGCTAAAATTCTCACTAGGTAAGCGAAAGAAGTCGCAATTGGCATATCACGGGACTCGGCATCGGACTGAACCGCCACCTGCAAAATGTTAAAACTGAGCCCAATCGTAAAACCTTCAAAGGCACCGAATACTAACAGCCAGCCGTAACTCGTGTGTTGGTTAGCAACGCTCAAGCCAATAAACGCCACTAAAAACGCCACCGTCCCAATTGAAATAATATCGTATCGCCAGAGCTTCCGCTGAATGATGGCACCCAATTCGGATCCACCAAAGTTGGCAAACGCCCCTGGAATCTGCGTCATCCCTCCAACTAAAGCACTCAATCCTAGAAGTCCCTGCGCCCACATCGGCACGTAGATGTTGAACGCCACGAAGGCTCCCCAGAGTAAGGCGAACAGCGTAAAATCAATCACCAACTGAGAATTTTTGAATAGCCGGCTGGGAACGATTGGATCTGCCGCTCGTCGTTCCGCAAAAAACATACCAACTAGTAGGAGCAGGCCACTCCCCACAAAGACTAACGTAAAACGAAGCGGCAAAACTCCAATCTCTTGCACACCGACTAAAATGGCGGACAACCCGACCACCATTAACAGAATCCCCAAATAATCAATTTTGGCCTTATTCAAGGTCTGTGGCAGTTTAAACCAGATGAGCATAATCGCAATTGACAGTAACGCAATCGGAATATTGACGTAAAATACCCAGTGCCAACTAAACTGATCAACGATCCAACCACCTAGTAGCGGCCCAATGATGGAAGCGCCACTGAAACTGGCTGCGGCGATACCAATGACCTGGCCACGCCGTTTGAGACTAGCAAAAAGTTGGACGTAGATGATAAAGGGAATCGTATTGACGCCCCCGGCACCGATTCCCATCAGTCCCCGCGCCGCAATGAACCAAATAATATTAGGTGCGAGCCCTTGAAATAACGCCCCCACCATAAAAATAAGAATGGCTAAAATATAAGCAACTTTATTGCCATAACGCTCACCAAATTTACTCCAAAGCGGCGTTGTGACGGCCATTCCTAACAAAAAGCAAGCCACGATCCAGCCCATATACTGAATCGCGTGAAAGTCACTAATAATTGCTGGCAAAGCCGTATTCACAATCGTCCCGTCTAGCCCCGCCATCGCATTCGATAAGACTAGCGCAAAGGTGACAAGGATTTTTTCATTCCTATTCAAATTATGTTTCTCCCAATCGAACCAAAATGGCTACGCAAATCGGGTCGCAAACTTTAAACCCGTTGACTTTAGCATACGAGCAACACATAATAATGTAAAATACTAATGTTAGATTGATTTTTATTCGTTTTTTGCATGCTTAGGAGGATAACGATGAATACGCGCTTATTACATGCCTTCGTTGTACTGACACAAATCGGCAACATCACAAATACCGCTGAAGCCCTACATACGAGCCAGCCCAGTCTCTCCCGCCAGCTAAAAGAGCTCGAAGATGAGGTTGGTGCCCAGCTCTTCATCCGCGGCAAACGGCTCATCACGCTGACCGACGCTGGTATCATCTTTGCGCAACGCGCGCAAACCATGCTGGACTACCTCGACCAAACCAAACGGGACCTTCAAAATCAGAAATCCGGTTTAGCCGGCAAAATCCGAATCGGTTGCGTTGAAAGTCACGTGACCGCCTACGTTGCTAAGTGGCTGGCGACCTTTCAACAACACCATCCCAACGTCACCTTCTCTATTTATAGCGCCGATGGTAACTCTATCAGAACTCAAATCGACCAAGGTAACTTAGACATTGGTTTTCTACTGGAACCCGTGGAATCGGCGAAATACCAAGTTCAACACATTCCCGTGACTGAGACGTGGGGACTCATGATGGCCAACGAAGCTAAACTAGCTCACCGGACTGCTATTACCGGCGAAGATCTAGCGGGCCTCCCATTGTTAGGTGCTCGGCGTAGCATCGTTATCAATCAGGTCTCCAGTTGGCTCAAAATTGATCCGGACACCTTGAACCTTTGTGGTGAACGGAACTTGGAAAATAACATTCTTCCTCTGATTACACAGTTTGGCTACTATGATATTTCTATCAGCGGTATGTTAGACTTCTATGATTCGAGCAAAATGACCTTCGTGCCGTTCAGCCCGCTGAGCCAGTCGCAGCACACTTTAATTTATCGCAAAAACCATCAGTTACCCCCGACTGTCCAGGAGTTCGTCCAAGACGTGACCGCTGAAATCAAAAAGATGCCCATATAAAAAATTAAGAGCGCGGAACAAATTGCCTTTTGGCGCACGTCTCAACCATAATAATAGGGAAAGCCATTCAGAAATATTTTGATATTTCTAAATGGCTTTTTGCATGGATGTTTTAAATAAAAGTATCATGGATCATGAAGTATTCATTTTATGAATCATAAAAATTCAATCTAGGCATTTTACCTATCATCAAAGGACGTGTAACCTAGGAAACAATCAAAATTTTCGTCATTAAAGGAGTGCTTACTAATGGAAAATGTCACATTTAATAACGGCGTCACCATGCCCGTCTTAGGTTATGGGACGTTTCAAACGCCCCCGGAAATTACCGAGGAGAACGTGGCCCAAGCCATAAAAATTGGCTATCGTAGTATCGATACTGCCCAAGTCTACGGGACCGAAGCTGGGGTCGGTGCCGCTATCGCGAACAGTAACTTATCCCGCGACCAGTTCTTTGTAACGACTAAGACCCAAACCGACGGCTACCAGGACACGGTTCAAGGCTTAGACGCGTCACTGCAACGTTTCGGTAGCGACTACTTTGATTTGGTCATCATTCACTGGCCAACTACCAACAGTTTAGAAACTTACCGGGCCTTAGAAGACGCCTATCAGGCTGGCAAAGTTCGGGCCATTGGGCTGAGCAATTTCAACAGCACCCAAATCGATCAACTCCTAGCAAACAGCCACGTGAAACCCGTCATCGACCAGATTGAGACGCACCTTTTCTGGCAACAAGCTAAGATGCATCCCTACCTGCTGCAACACGGCTTAATTCATGAATCTTGGGCACCCCTGGGTGAAAACTTTGGTCGCGAAATGATGGGCTTGCCCGCCGTGACCGCCTTGGCACAAAAATATCACGTCGCGCCCGCACAAGTGCTGTTACGTTGGTTGACGCAACAAGGGATCGTCACCATCCCTAAGTCAACGAACCCCGCTCATATCCAGTCAAACTTTGACGCCACGACTTTCAACCTCACCCCCGCTGAAATCGACAGTCTGCGCCAATTTGACCGCCACCATTCCATTAAGGATTGGCCTCAATCCATGCGCGAGAACGCCTATTAATAATCGTTGAATCTTAAAGCTGGCCATTTGGGCTGGCTTTTTTGTTGGCCTCATTTGAAGTCCAATTTTTTCAAGCGTATCATAGATAGGATTGGTAAAAACTATATTTCTGTTCCGTCTAGTCACGCTATCTGACGATTGGCCGTTCAGATAAGGAGTGACATCTTATGAACGATTTATTTGAAAAAGCCCCGATTCCTAAAGCCTATATGCAACTAGCATTACCCGTGGTTTTAGGGATGGTGGCTAGTATGATCTACAACCTTGCCGACACTTTTTTCGTCGCCCAAACGGGTAACGCCGACTTAGTTGCCGGGATTGCCTTAGGAAGTCCCCTATTTACGTTTATGTTAGCCGTCGGGGACATCTTTGGGCTAGGCGGTAGCGCGGTCATTTCCCGGGCCCTCGGCAAACATGATTACCAACAAAGTGCCCGGGTCAGCAGTTTCTGCTTTTACGTGGCAATCGCACTAAGCCTCGTATTAACCGGGCTCTTACTCATCTTTGAAGCCCCCATTCTGAACTTACTGGGAGCTACCGCCGCAACTCGACCTTACGTCGCCGACTTTTACCGGGTACTCGTGATTGGATCGACGTTTATCATC
Organism: Lactiplantibacillus paraxiangfangensis; assembly: GCF_036246185.1. Lineage (NCBI taxonomy): Bacteria > Bacillati > Bacillota > Bacilli > Lactobacillales > Lactobacillaceae > Lactiplantibacillus > Lactiplantibacillus paraxiangfangensis. The sequence continues at coordinate 98,791 of NZ_BTPW01000004.1, read as the reverse complement.
GTGTCCCTCGTCCCCGGCAACATTATTCGGACGGAAGGCCTCGCCCAGTTCTCAATGATTGCCACCATTAGTGGAACCATTTTGACGATTATTCTCGACCCACTTTTTCTCTTTGTCTTCCACTGGGGCGCATCCGGCGTGGCCTTCGCAAACGTGCTGGGCTTCGCAGTTAACACCGGGCTATTAGTCCTCTTCATGCGGCGCGCTAAGTCGCTTTCATTAGCACCTAAGCAAGCCCACATTTCACGTCCCGCTTTTAAAGCGGTCATTGCCGTTGGGATTCCCGCATCGCTCACCAACCTCACCCAAAGTTTCGGGATGATGTTACTCAATAGTTATCTGGCCGCGTACGGTGCCCAGGCTGTCGCCGCAATGGGGATTGTTCAAAAGATTTACATGGTCGTCATGATGGTGATGGTCGGATTCGCATTTGGTGCCCAGCCCCTGATTGGGTATACTTACGGCGCTAAAAATTGGGAGCGACTACGCGCGACATTGCGTTACGATTTGAAAATTGAGGGGGGTTACGCCCTCATTTGTGCCATCATCTTAATAACTTTTGCACCACAACTGATCAAATTATTTATGACGCAAACCGCCATCGTTTCAATGGGGACCGTCATGTTACGAGCTATGCTAATCACAACGCCACTCGTTGGGTTTATCCTCGTCTTCACCACCGTCTTTCAGTCGGTAGGTGCGGGGACGAGCGCCCTCATCATGGCGCTTTCCCGGCAAGCCGTCTTACTAGGCTTAGCCATCGTTATTTTAGGCTACCTCTTTGGCTTAAACGGTATTATTTGGGCACAGCCCGTTGCCGATGTTTTGACTTGTTTAATCGGTTGGATCTTATACCGCCGGACTTTCAAATCTACACAATTTGAGCACTAACCGAACAAAAAAAGCTGTTCCCATTTTATCTGGGTAACAGCTTTTTTTATATTCGATGTTTAACTTTACATCATCGATCCAATGCCGAGCATCCCCGCAATGGCCGTTGCAATGGTTAAAATAATAATAATTCCAATAAACGAAATGATGAATCCTGCAATGGCTAAACCACGTGGTTGACGGAATAAACCGATAAATGAGAAGAGTGCGCCTAAGAACCAAACGACCCAATCCACAAATGGGATAAAGGACGTAAATAACGCAATCAAAGCAAGTACGAACCCGGCCGTTCCTAATCCGTTACTATGTTGTTCGGATTGTTGGATGTAGACCGTGTTCCCACCAACCGTTTGTCCAGCTGGCTGCGTTTGAGTACCGGTACCAGCCGTCTTTTGTTCAGCCTGGTTACCGTTAGTCGTCGCCTGTTGCATCTTAGGTTGCGCCGACTGTGAGGTCCCGGCAGTCGCATCCGTCGTGTTTGACTGTTGCGCGTTCACCGTTTTGTTGACCGTATTCGCCGTCGCTTGCGTGGTGTGACGTAGTTTCTGTTCAAACTGAGTTGCGCCACTCCCGTTCGTCCAAGCTGAACTGTATAACCAAACTAAAATGGCGATTAAACCAATGACACCTAACCAAACGTTATAGAACATGGCCCGTGTGACCAACGTGAAGATCAAAAGTGCGGCGACAATAATAATTGCAGTTGCCCAGTTATTCGCTACCCAGTTGACCATCGCGTCCAAACGTTCTGAAAAGTTCCCATTGCCCTTGTTAGCCGCCTGACCCGTCGTTGGCGCTGCTTGCTGTGCTGGTTTAACTGGCTCAGCAGTCGTTTGCGTGGTCGCTTTTTGCGCCGTTTTGGTGTCCGCTGCGTCGGTTAATTGGTAACCACACTTCGAGCAGAACTTAACCCCCGCTTCCAATTCAGCCCCACAGTGCGGACAAAACTTTGCATTCTTCATTCCTTTTCCTTCTTCCCTTTAACAACCTTAATGACATTACCCTTGTAAAACAGTCTTATCATAGCATAAACGTTAACCTGATTAACAACGTTTACCCACTCTATTCCGGTAAATCACTAGACATTTTACTCACGGTCACCGAACGCTGATTAAATGAAAAACAAAAAAACGCCTTCAATTTGAAGACGTCCTTACTAGCTCAATTATGGCTGCCGTCGCGGTTGCCGCATACCCAAAATATTTGGTAGCATCACGGCCACAATGATCAACCCCACGCCGACCATCTGTAACCAACTCACCGTTTCGCCAAGCAACCCAAAGGCAACAATGATTGAAGCTGGCAATTCTAGTGACGATAAGATGGGGCCAATCCCCAAATCCAAGTACGGCATGTAAATGGAGTACACCACCAGCGGAAACACCATCGAGAATAGCGCAATCAACACGCCCCACTTGATGGTTGCGACCGTCGTTGGTGCGCCAATAATCTGTGGCGCCCACCAAACACTGATCAATAAAAAGGCACCCAAACATAATAGCCACGTTTTGGATAGCGGGTCTAAATTATTACCCAAACTGGCCGTAAACTGCATCGTGCACGCGTACGAACAGGCCGCAAGAAAACTAAATAGCATTCCTAACGGTGATAAGGCCTGCGTAATTGGAAATAGGCCCGCTGCGAGCACCGTCCCCGCCAAAACTAAGATAATGCTCAGCACTTGTAACCGGGACGGCCAGCGCCGATGAATCAGTGCCCCGAGTAATGTCGACAGCCAGACCGCTTGCATCAACATGACCGCCGCGACAGCCACCGGAACTAATTTTAACGCCTGAATGTAAAACGTATTGGTGAACCCAGACGCGGTTCCCGCCGCAATCACCAGTCCGATTTGCCGCCAATTGGTATGCTGATTACGCAACCATTGGCGCCGAACAACTTGAATAAGCCCTAAAATAACGACCGCGCTAAGAAACGACCAAAACAATAACGGGCCGTTAACGACCCCTTGCGCCCGCGCAATTTTAAACAGTGAAGCCGGGACCCCGAAACTAATGGCACCCAGCGCCACAAAGATTGGTGCTAACTTTTTCAAAATATTTCTCCTTTTATCCGTAAACTCTCCCCGTTATAATTCCTATACTCGTAATAAATTTTAACACTGCTACAAAAACTGACAGACATTCCAACTAGAATACCTGTCAGTTTGATCCTTCTATGCTTTTAATTGGTCAAGTTGCGCGGCCGTATAAACGTACGGCACGTGCGCCATCGCTGGAACCTGATCCCAGGCAACTGGATAACCCGCACCATGCGCGCAGAAAACGGAATCCGGCGTATTTTCTAAAGCACTCACCGGTTGATAAGCCTTATCGGCAACGACGGCCTCAGAATCGTGACACGGCTGATACCCGTCAACCACGCACTCTAACTGCCCCTGACCGTGGGTGTATGCCCGAACTTCTTCACTATAATCCTGCATCGTGGCCACGGGCGCCGTACCGGTAATCAGCATAAGTCCGCTGCCATCCGTGGCAACGCCCCCAGCAACGGGTGGTTCAAACTCGCCGTGCATGCGCTGAATATCAGTCATTGCGCGCCCAACTTGGTCCTGACCGACCTCTAACCGGAATCGATACCAAGGTTCTAACAACTGGCACGCCGCTTTCGTTTTTAACATCATTAGGCCCTGACGCAACGCCCGCCAAGTGGCTTCGCGAAAGTCACCGCCGACTGAGTTGGACGATGCTAGCCCGACCGCTAACTAACGTCACTTTAACGTCCGTTAACGGTGCGCCGACTAAAACGCCTAATTGTTCCTTGGCTTGTAAATTAGCCATGACTTGGTGTTGCCAGTTTTTACCCAGCGTTTCTAAGGAACAGTTCGTGGCAAAACTCAACCCGCTTCCCCGTGGCGCCGGCTGTATCAACAAGTGGACTTCAGCGTAGTGCCGCAACGGTTCAAAGTGACCTACACCTTCTACCGCTTGCGTGACAGTTTCTTGATACAGGATACTTCCCGTACCAAACGCCACGTTTAAGTGGAACCGATCCGCTAAAAGTTGTTGCAACACTTCTAACTGCATTTTTCCCATGACTTGGACCCGAATTTCTTGTAGGTGGCTCGACCACGCCACGTGCAACTGGGGATCTTCATCTTCCAACTGCCGCAACGCCGTTAAACAAGTGTGACGGTCTTCGGACTGAGGATCGACCGCGTACGTTAACACCGGCTGTAAACTCGGGTGCCGGCCATCCGCGGCCTGACCGAGTCCCTGTCCTGGATAAGTCGCCGTCAGCCCCGGAACCACACAAATCTCTCCGGCTGAAACGGTCGTCGTGGTAGTGTAGCGCGTCCCGTTGTAGTAGCGCAACTGGTTAACTTTTTGTTCACCCAGCAAGTTGTCCTTTGGATGGAGTTCCCCGCCAGTCAGCCGTAGCCAAGTGAGGCGTTCACCCTGCTCATCATGGGTGATTTTAAAGACTTTAGCGCCAAACTGGTCCGTCAGTTGTGCCGGTTGTGTCCAGCGTTCAATCCCGGCCATGAGGGCGTCCACGCCCGTTAGTTTGAGCGCCGCGCCAAAGTAGACCGGGAATAGCTCCCGGTCACTGATCATGCGCCGCACCGCGTCGTCTGAAAGGGTCCCGGTCTCTAAATAAGCCGTCAACACGTCGTCATTTTGCATGGCAACGTCCTCAATTGACGATGCCGGAATGGCCGCGTCACTCGGCGCCTCATTTTCACCGTCAGGGGCGTTAAACGCAATGCACCCGGCGGATAAGGTCGCCTGTAGCTGTGAGAGCATCGCGTCACCATCCGCAACCACCGCATCCATTTTATTAACAAAGATGAAGGTTGGCACGTGATAGCGTTCTAATAACCGCCATAAAGTTCGGGTATAGCCCTGAATGCCATCGGTCGCCGAAACGACTAAGACGGCGTAGTCCAAGACACTCAAAACTTGTTCCGTTTGGCTCGCAAAATCCACGTGTCCCGGTGTATCGAGCAAATTTAAACTAACGTCGTGGTAGTCTAAATTTGCTTGGTGGGAAAAGATCGTGATCCCCCGTTGTTTTTCTAGTGCGTCGGTATCTAAAAATGCGTCGCCGTTATCGACCCGCCCTAATTTACGCAGCGCTCCTGCCCGGTAGAGCAACGCTTCGGATAAGGTGGTCTTCCCAGCATCGACGTGGGCAACGATGCCCGTTACGATGTGTTTCATGTCGTTTGCCTCGAATTCTTTTTACTATCTATTAAGTAGTATACCGGTTATCTAGGGCGGATGACCAATCTGGGCTTTCTTGGATGAGAAAATAGCTGTTCAGAAATTATTTGAGAATTTCTGAACAGCTATTTTAAGTACTGTGTCAATTCGAACCATTATTGTTGGTAAAACTTAGGAAAAGCCGCCGTCAATTCATCGTGCCCCGCTTTAACGGCCTGATCAATATCAACGCCCTGCGTCTGGGTGCCTTGGACCCGAACCATGTAAAAGGCGTCAAAACCCATAATTTCAGTGAACATTTTATCCAAGTACAACCGTGAAAATTCCATTGGCGTGTAGCGGTCATTGCGCGTGTAGATGGAACCACTGGCTTGTAACAACATGACTTTGTAGTTATCCGTCATTAAGCCAACTGAACCGGCTGCCGTGTACCGGAACGTTTCACGAGCCACTAAAATGTTATCCATATAATCTTTTAGTTTCGCCGTCACATTAAAGTTATGCAATGGCGTGGCAATGACGATCCGGTGATGGGATTTAAACTGGGCCAGTAGCCGTTGATTAACGTCGTAAACGTGCTGTTCCGCGGCGCTTAGGCTGACGTGTGCCATTTGCTTTTCCAATATTCCCAGCAATTCTTCCGTCGTGGCTTGAGGAATTTCAGTGTCATAGAGGTTCAAAACGTCGACCAACTCGTCTGGGAAGGTAGCCTGAAACTGAGCCAAGAAGTCCTGTTCCATTTGAACGGAGTAGTGTGCGGCGTTACGAAAATCAGGGTGCGCATTAATCAATAAAGTTTTCATCATTAGTAAGTCCTCATTTCTTTTATCTTTCAACAAGGCCTATACTAAGCGTCAAAGGTGACAATCATCGTCACCATTAAAAAACTTTTTGCGGAGGCATTTAAATGGACCGTTCTGAACGTTTAAACCAAGAGTTGATTTTCTTAAGCTATAAAAATGGCTTCCACGTTAACGACCTAGTAGCCGCTTTTAACATCTCTAAACGCACCGCCCTGCGTGATATCCAATCCTTAGAGCAGTTAGGGCTCACTTTTTACGTTGAACCCGGGCGTTACGGTGGTTACAAACTCACGAAACGCGAACTATGGGTTCCCGTATTGTTAAACATTCAAGAAATTAACGCGCTCTTTTTTGCCATCAAAGCATTGAGCCTACTATCGGCGACCCCGTTTGAAAAATCCTACACCACAATTTATCAAAAACTCATGGCCACCCTACCCCTCGCTGAGCAGCAAAAGGTGACCCGTCTACAGGAAGTCGTCAACTACTACACAATTCCTAACCTCGATGGGCCCAAACTTTTACGGCCACTATTAAGCGCCATTTTGGACGAAACCGTCGTGGCGTTGCAGTTAAAGACTAACCCTCAGCCACAACCATTCCAGTTATTCGACTTACTTTTCCGTAACGGCGTCTGGTTCGTCAGCGGGGTTAACCTCACGACCCAGCGCTGGGAAATCATTCGCTGTGATACGGTCACTGACCTCACAACCACCGATCAACCGGCCCAACTCAGCTATGACGCGCTTAAGCAGCGCCAAGCGACCTATGACCAACACCATCATAATATTGCGTATCGGTGCAAGCTCACTCCGCGCGGTCGTGAAATCGTTCAACGTAACCACTACGCGAACATGCAGCTCAAACGCATTGACGGGCAGGATTACCTGTATGGTGGTTACAACCAAGACGAGTACGACTACATGATTCAATACTTATTGTCCCTCGGAACCAACGTTCAAATTTTAGAACCTAAGTCCCTGCAAACGGGTTACTTAGCGGCCATTGATAAAATCAAGGCTATGTATGACTAAAGCCTGGGCCAAAAGGCGATTAGTTTGCGAGCATTAACGTAAAATCAGCGACTATTCCTGGGTTTGGAATAGTCGCTGATTTCGGGTTAAGCGGAACAAGCTGCCTTTTGGTCGTTTCGACCATAATAACAGAAAAATTGTTCAGTTTTCTAAACGATCTATTTTTCAGCCGTAATATAATCTAGAATTGCATCCAATGCCAACCGGTTTTCAGTTGGAATTGGCATATTTATAATTTCATCGGCCGTTTGATTTAAGACCGACCCTTGAATATACGGATAGTCATTCACGACCATTTCACGGACATTATCAGCCGCCGGTTCAAAATGAAACTGCAAGCCAACGACGCGGTGGTTTAACACGAATCCCTGGTTGGCGACCCGGTCACTGGAAAATAACCACTCAGCCTCATCTGGAATGGCAAACATTTCTTCATGCCAGTGTAAAACCGTTAACTTTGCCGGCAACTTAGGAATAACCGTACTTTGCCGATAAACGGGCGCCCAGCCCACTTCCTTAGCCGGCGCCTTAGTCACTGGGTACCCGAGGGTTTTACTGATCTGTTGGGCACCGTAGCAAGCCCCAAACATGGGGACGTCCCGATCCAACAACGTTTGAATCAGGACCCGTTCCTGTTTGATCCATGGCAAATCGTCGTTAGGACTCATTGGCCCACCCAAAATCACTAATAAATCCGTTTCGTCCGCCGTTGGCAAATAGCCGAACTGATACGGGTGATAAACAAACATCGTATGCCCATGCGCATTGGCCCAGTCCTGAATCATACCGGGTCCCTCGTTGGGCGTATGTTGCAAAACGTTAATTCGCATGTTAATCCTTTCCTCAACGGCAATGTTTGGTGTGGGTATCGCCTGCAAGTCCCCAAAGTAGCCTCATTATAACATGGCTCAGAAACCCAGCTAGAAACGCATCGATGTCACCGTAATGTTTCACAAACAGGTTCAACTTTTAAAATGTTTCACGTGAAACATTTTTTTGCCCAAGCATTACTGACCTTTTTCATGTGCGACACGCACCCGTAATTGCCCCTATTGCCACCGCTTTCACAGTGCTATAGTGAAAGGGATACCAAAGGAGGAATTATTCATGCACACGATCGAACAACTTGACGACGGCCGCGCCGTTTATTTGAACGGCCAACGCGTTAAAGTTTCAGAGATTCCAATCTTCAGAAAAACACTGGCGTTAAACAACCAGTATTACGACCTACAAAAGACGCATCCCGAAGTCCACACCTACCAAGAGAATGGTCGGACTTACGATATCGCCTTTAAGGTCCCGCGAACCATTGAAGACCTGCGGCAAAAACACCAAGCTTATCAAGAAATTGCTCAAAGTAACAACGGTATGCTGGGCCGTACACCCGACTTTTTGGATACGGGGATGGCGATCTTAGCTGAACGGAGCGCCTTTTTAGGGCACAACGACTACACCGACTTCGGTGAAAATGCCAAGCACTACGCCGAATGGATTAAAGAGAATGACCTTTTCATCAGTCACGCGCTTCAAAATCCACAGTTAGACCGACAAAAAGCCATTAATGGCATTCCATCGGGCTACGCCGGTGTCCACGTGCTCGAGCGAACGGACAAAGGAATCGTCGTTTCTGGCGCCAAAATGGTTAACACGATGGCACCAATTGCAGATGATCTCCTAGTTTTTAATCCACCAGAACTACTCCTCGACAAGGGGGACACCAGTTACGCGGTCGCCTTTGCTACGCCTTTAAACACGCCCGGCGTTAAAGTGATTTGCCGGAAGTTGCTCGACCACCCTGACTATACGGAAGACGACTATCCACTTAGCAACGCCCTGGATGAAATCGACGCCTACATCGTCTTTGACCACGCCTTTATTCCGTGGAACAAAGTCTTCGTTGAAAATGACGTTGAAATGAGTAACCGGTTTTTTATTGAATCCGGTATGTTTATTCACACCTCCCACCAAGACGAAGTCCGCGGAATCACTAAGTTGGAATTTGCTACTAGTTTAGCCATTCGTACCGCCCACGTTTTAGGCTTGGACGGCTTCTTAGGGGTCCAAGAAAAGCTCGGTCGGTTGACGGCTAACTTGGAACTCATCAAGGGCACCATCACTCGTTCGGAAGAAGAGGGGCACTTAGACGAGTTCGGGATTTACACGCCGAGCCAACAAGCCTTATTAGCCGTGCGGTCGACGTTACCAGAATACTTCGAAACTGCCTTGAAGGCCGCGCAACACTTTGCGGCGGGCTCCATGGTTGGCGTTCCTGGTTTTGCCGAATTTGACGGTGAAAATGGCCCCATTTTGGAACAGGCCCTAACCACTGACTTGACGGAAGCCAAAGACCGTTCCAAGTTACTCAACTTAGTCTTTGACTTAACGACGGCCGGTTTTGGTCAACGGCAACTGATGTACGAATATTACCACGGTGGCGACCCGATGCGGATTCGCTCCATGCACTATCATGATGAAGATCTAAGTGCCGGTAATGCCATGCTGGATAAACTACTCAAACGGTAAGCGTGCATCATAATAGAAAAAACAACCATTCAGAAATGTTAGCCACTTCTGAATGGTTGTTTGCGTTTGATTTCGGCTATTATATCGGAATCAAATTTTTACCAGCGATATTCCACCGGGTTCTTGATGTATTGATCATAAACAGCGCGCACGATACCCATTTGTTGAGCCGTCAATGGGGCTAAGTCAGCTGCGACCGTATTCCGTTCAATTTGGGACGGATTGCTAGCTCCCGGAATAACGGCGGAAACGGCGTCGTACATTAAGATATAACGTAAGGCTAAGGCCGCCAAGTTATCCGTTTTGAGCCGTTCCTTCAGCTCATCCGCCGCTTTGACCCCCGTTAAGAAGTCGACGCCAGAGAACGTTTCACCCTGATCAAAATGTTGACCCTGCCGGTTATTCGTCCGGTGATCATCCGGGGCAAAGGTCGTATCGGCGGTATACTTGCCGCTCAATAGCCCACTTGCTAACGGCACCCGGGCCAAAATTCCAACGTTATTTTGCTTTGCTAAGTCAAAGAAGAGGTTGGCAGGCCGTAGCCGGAACATGTTGAAAATAATTTCAATTGCTGAAATGTCGTAGTCCATGGCTTTAATGGCTTCTTCAACCTTTTCAACACTCACACCGTAGTGGCGAATCTTCCCCGCTTTTTTCAAACGGTCTAGTTCAAAGAACGTCTCTGGTTGATACAATACTTGCGTTGGTGGGCAGTGTAACAAGACGGTGTCTAACGCGTCGACGCCCAAGTTAGCCAACGATTCGTCCACGTAACGGTCGATACTCTTAGGACTGAAGTGGTCGACCGTCAGCGGTTCTTCCTTCCGACCAATCTTAGTCGTGTAGTGAACGTCGGGATGGGTCTTTAAGAATTGACCAACGGCGCGTTCACTGGCCCCACCTTGATAGCCGTCCGCGGTATCAAAAAAGTTAACGCCACGATCATAGGCTTCCGCTAAGGTGTCCATCGCATCTTTTTCGCTAAATGGTAACCCCCACTTACCTCCTAATTGCCACGTGCCAAGTGAAACTTCACTAATCTCATAACCGGTATTTCCAAATTTGCGATACTTCATTATTAATCTTCCCTTCACTGTTACTGATTATCATCAGTATAAAACTTAGAGTTGACTCTAAGACAAGCTTTTAGCATAAAAAATTTTATTTCTTGGATTACCCATTCTATTTTTTGAAAAATCATCTAAAAAAGCCGTTCAAAAATTTTGAACGGCTTTTTCCTACTATTATGGTCGAAACGTGGACTAAAAGGCAGTTTGCTCCGCTTAACCCAAAATCAGTGACCATTCCAAACCCAGGAATAATCACTGATTTCACGTTAATGCTCACAAACTAATCGCCTTTGATCCCACTCTATTTAATCAAAATGGCGCCAATCTCGATCCATTAACGCCCGGGCAACGAACAGTCCCAGTGGTAAGAACATGATAATCAGCATCGCTTTAGTGAGCCACAGCGCACCCACGCCAATCTGATTACTGCCCATATTGTAAATGGCCCGATAAATATAGAGTCCCGGAACCATGATCACGATCGATGGCACCGTCAGTGAAATCCGCGGATAACCATTGTACCGGTTGATCACGGAAGCCATCAGTCCGGCGACCAACGCCCCGCAAAATGCAGCGGCAGCCGGTGGCATCGTTGTTAAGTCGACGAGTTCTAGCCGGAGCGTGTTTGCAATTGCCCCCATAAATCCCGCCGTAATCGCCATTTTTTGCGAACTATTGAACATAATCGAGAAACCGTAGACCCCGCAAAAACTGGCTGGCAACCGTAATAGCATCAATAACATAGGTGACAATCCGAGGGGTAAAAAGTTCCCCGGTTTGAAATGGAATAGCGTCGCCACTAACCACCCGACCAACGTCGCAATTAACGTTACCATGATGGCGTAAGCTAGGCGTTCCAACCCTGAACGCATATCCAATTTAGAAATATCCAACATACTCGTAATAAACGGAAAACCGGGAATGACGAACAACATCGCTCCAATATAACCGACTTCGTGCTCAGACAACACGTGAAACCCCAGCTCGAGTAATCTGAAACTGGCCATGTATACGAGACAGGCGACAGCAACACTCACCGCAATACCCGCAATCGTTGTCATGGAACGCTTCCCCATTTTCGCCCGCACGTAGTTCCCGCAGCCGGCACCTAAAAAGGAGCACAACATTTCTGGCAAGCCGCCACCTAGCAAAAAAATAAATCCGCTGCAGGCTAGCGCGGCTGCTAATCCTAGCATCACCGGTGTGTATTGCTTAGGGCGCTTTTGGACGTTATCGATGGCCGTGTGTAGTTCCCGAATCGTCAAATTAGCATAACGGTCGTCGAATTCGCTCACGAACTTTTCCAAAACATTCAATTTATCCGTATTAACACCCGTATTCGGTAGCGCGAGCACCTGCGTATAGCTTCGATCGTGGTTAAAACAAGTGTAGTGCAACGCAATCAAGCCGATGTCCGCGGAACAGGTCAAATTAAGGCTCCGCGCAACTTTATTCATCGCATCCCGGACGCGCCAAGCCCCCGTTCCGCAAGATAGTAGCGAAATTCCAATCCGGCCAACGATCGAGGTCCGTTCTTGCAAACTCGCATTCTTAGCCGGCACATCTTCGTTACGAATGAAATCCTTCCAAGGAATCGTCATATGGTGGCGTTGCGACAATTCCGGTTGATTTTTATTAGGCATCCAATCCCTCCCTAATCATGAAGTTATTATAGTCATCAAGCTAAATCAGTTGTTCATAAAACTGAACAGCATACTGTTTTCATCCTTTTAAACTTAACTAGCTCAATTATAGCTTGAAAATGACTGTCACGGCGGGCTCATTTTTATTTTTCCCGTTACTTTCTTGGTTGACCTTACTAGCGCGATTAATCGTCACGTTCCCAATAATGTGCTAAATTGGCGTCATCATAGCCAGGAGGGATATTTTATGTGCACAAGTTTAACGTATACGAACCAAAATGGCGGCCACTTTTTAGCCCGGACCATGGACTATAGTATCGACTTTGGTGCCCGCATCATGTTTATGCCCCGCCACCGTGCCGTTAAAGGCGACGCGGGTGAATTTTTGACCAAGTACGGCTTCATCGGTGCTGGTCGGCAATTAAAACACGAATTATTTACCGACGGCGTTAATGAATACGGCGTCGGGGTCGCGACCCTGTACTTCCCCGACCACGCCGTCTATCAGGAAAAGGCGGCTGCCGGCAAACTCGCCCTAGCACCCCAAGATTTTGTGGCGTGGGCACTCGGCAACGCGAAGAGCATCGATGATTTACGGGAACACATCAAGCACGTCCAACTGATCAGTCATTCCGCGGAAGTGGTCGGAATGGTCCCACCGCTACACTTTATTATCAGCGATCCGACTGGTGAAACGGTCGTCTTAGAACCCACCGGCCCAGAACTCAAATTGACCGCCGATCCGGTCGGGGTCATGACGAACTCGCCCGATTTAGACTGGCACCTGCAAAACATCAGCACTTACGGGATGCTAACCAACACGGAACAGCCGCTCCAACAATACGGGGATTATCATCCTATGACCCAAGGCCCCGGGACTGGCGCCATTGGCCTCCCCGGCGACTACACCTCAATTTCACGTTTCGTTCGGACCAACTACTTGAAGCACTACATTGACGTTCCAACTGATACTCCGGATACGTTAAACCTATTACAGTACATCTTAAACTCGGTCACGATTCCTAAGGGTGTTAAAAAGGTTTCCGATGGCGAAAGTGACTATACGGAATATCGGAGTTACATGGACCTTGACGGCTTAACTTACAGCATGGAGCTATACGAAAATCCGGGTGACTTACAACAAGTTGCTTTGACGGATGACATGCTCAACAACGTGACGCATCCCGTTGAATATCCGCTCAACCATCAATCCCACGTCCATATTTTAAATACGGAAGAAACTTCTGAATTAAAATAGTGGCCTCGCTTACCGTAAAATTTAAGCTTCACTAGTAACAAAAACGCCGTAGAATTTTTAGATTCCGCGACGTTTTTCTTATTGGTTTAATTGCTTTAAATGTTCCTGAAACTTAGCCTTAACGACGTCGTAAGCCAGTTTAGGCCGGCGGTATTCGTCTAAGATGCCCTTATTGTTATACGAACGTGGCCGGACCGCAAACCATTCTTCCTCGGTTACCCGACAGTCACAAAACTGCCAGATAAAGGCGCCGGACAACCGGGAATCGTTGAGATACGTGTCCAAGCACGCACCTAAAATATCCGCTTGACGTTCCTCGCTCCACTTGCACCTCGTCCGGTTACGGTAGCCGTAAATGGCCCCCGCCCCAAACTCACTGACAATCATCGGTTTACCCGCACCCGGCGTCTGGTCGATCCATTCGATTTCACGATCATTCCCCTTTTCAACGGAACCATCTTCATACCATCCCGTATAAAGGTTATACGAGACCACGTCTGGCAAATCGAGACACCGATCCTTGAAATGTTGACACGTTGCGGACGTCACCGGACGAGTCGCATCCAACTGGCGGATCTGCTGATACTGCATCTGATACTTTTTCCGTCCAGCCGCCGTGTCGCTAGCGCACTCGTTGAGCAGGCCCCAAATCACGATACTGGGGTGGTTAAAGTGCGCGTCCACCATCTCTTGGTTGCAGTCGGCACACTGCTGGTCAAAGTTTGGATTTTGCATCTGCGCTAAGGTCAATCCCCGGGCGTGTGCCTCCTCCCAAACGAGTAACCCGCGCTCGTCACACAGGTCTAAGAACCGTTGGTCATTTGGATAGTGCGAGGTCCGCACGGCATTCGCGCCCATGTCGACCATTAAATCAAGGTCTTGGACAATTTGCTGAAATGGTAACGCACAGCCGTACGCAACGCTGTCTTCATGGCGGTTAAAGCCTTGTAAAAAGACGGACTGACCGTTTAACTGGATGCGATTGCCAACCACTTTGACCTGCCGAAAGCCGACCCGCTCGACTAAGTCATCAATCACCTGACCATCCTGAATCAGTTCCGTCGTGGCCAAATACAGTTGCGGTTGCGCTGGCGTCCACGCGGTCACTTGGTCAAAATCCGTTTGCCACTCAAACGTCGCGGTCGTCTGACCCGCAACGGTTTGCGGTTCAAGTTGAACCTCCTGACCAGCTAAGCGAGCGCTCACGCTGACCGCTTGCGCCGTTGCCGCCGTGTTTGTGACCGTCACTTGTAAGCGACCCTGCCAACCAGTCGCCGTCATCGTACTCGTAAAATGACTTTGTTGGATGAACATATCCGGGACAATTTCTGCGGTCACCCCGCGAATGATGCCACCGTACGTATAATAATCATTAGGTTTATGTAACGCCGACGCGGGACCAAACCGGTTGTCGACCGCGACCGTTAGAAGATGGTCGCCCGCCGCCACATCCCTAATCAGTGCCGCAAACGGCGTGTACGCGTTGTAGTGATGCGCTACCTGCTGACCATCAAAAAACACGTCAGCCGTATGACTCACACCCTGAAATTCTAAGCGCAGGTTCGTATGATCACGTTCAACTTGCAAGGTACGCTGATACTCACCGCGACCGCGATAGGCGGCTAAATCAGGTTGCTGTTCCCAACAACCGGGCACAGCTAAATGGTAGACATGTTCATCATTTTCACGTTGGAATTGCCACGTTCCCGTTAATTCCTGAACCGGCCGGACATGGTGTTGTTCAAACAAACGAATCATTCATTATTCACCTCAAAATCAATCTTTTAGCCTCAGCCTAACCCTTATTTCAAGCCGTCACAAGCCTTCAAAATGCGGACAAAGCTGCTCATTACCACACTTTACGGCCTCGTAACTAAAAAAAATCCAATCAGAAAATTTCTGGTTAGCTTTTCCTATTGTTATGGCCGAAACGTGAGCCAAAAGGCAGTTTGCTCCGCTTAACCCGAAATCAGCGACCATTCCAAGCCCAGGAATAATCGCTGATTTCACGTTAATGCTCACAAGCCAATCGCCTTTTGGCCCACTCTCTCAAAATTAATCGTCCTTGACGTCTTTCAACACGTTAATACACTGTTGCTGTTTGGAATTTGGTAAAAATGACCGCCGCACTGCTAGTTGCATGAAACAGTCCACCCGTTCCTTTGGTGCTAATGGGATGCTAACAACGGACTCACTCAAAACGACCGAACGATCAATCACCATGCCGACCCCGATGTCTTGGGCAACTAAGCCCTCAACTAGTGCGTTCGTTTCGGCTTCATAAACGATGTCGGGGCGCACCCGCCCCTGGCGACACCACTGTTCCAGGGCCGTCCGTGGGAGGGAATGCTTCGGCCGGGCAATCACGGGCATATCTTTCAAATCAGCGGCTTGCACCGTCTCTAACTGACTCAGGGGATTGTGGCGATTGACCAGCAAACAGAGTTGGTGCTCTTCTAAGGTCGTCACCCGCAAATCATTGGAACGTTCAGGGACTAGCGTCGAAAAGACCGCCGCATCGAGTTTACCTTCACGTAACTCGGCTAGTAATTGCTCGGAATCGGCTACCGTGGTGGTCACTTGATCTAATAGTTGCATTTTTAAATAGCGTTTAACGACCCGTGGTAACCAGATTCCACCAGCTACCGTGGAAAAACCCAGCCGGACCTGAGCGTCGTTGGCGTGTTTCACTTCCACCGCGACTTGGGCTAGTTCCTTGATCAGTCGGGTGGCCTTGACGTACAGGACCCGGCCCGCGGGCGTGGTTTCCAACTTGGCCCGGTGATTTCGTTGCGTCAGTAAGGTGGTCCCATATTCCGTTTCTAACCGCTTTAAGGCCGCTGAAATTGCGGGCTGGGTGACGTGAAACTGTTCGGCAGTTTCGGTATAATTGCCCGTTTCGACTAAATAACAAAAATATCTCAGATCTCGTTCATTCACACAATCACTTCCTTCTCAGTCATCGTATTCTTCTCCCTATCATAAGCCGTTTAGGTGGGCAACGCCAAGGTATTTTGACTGAAAGAATGGGCCAAAAGGCGGGTAGTTTGTGAGCATTAACGTGGCATCAGCGATTATTCCTGGGTTTGGAATAGTCGCTGATGCCACGTTAAGCGGAGCAAATTGCCTTTTGGCGCACGTTTCAGACATCTAGACAGAAAAATAACCATTCATTTCTGAACGGTTATTCTTTGTTACATTCATTTAGGCTTCTTCTTACCAAAGCCCGATTACTTTTGTCCAAAGCAACCCGCCACCAAGCCAGATGACGTTTAATACGACCCCAATCAGGGCACTTAATTTCCACCAGTCCGCGTTAGAAACGTAGCCGGTACTGGAAAGTAAGGCTGCTGGTCCGGCTGAATACGGCGTCGTTGATAAGTAAATCGACCCACAGAAGGCTAGCATTAACGCTGACAATACGGGTGGCGCACCGGCACCGACCGCAACAGATAAGAAACCAGCGTACAGTGCGGAGATCTGCGTTGCCACACTAGGAAACATGTAGTGTAGGTAAAAGTAAGAGAGGAACAAGATGACCAATACGACGATTGGATTCATTCCGTGAAGTAATAGGCCCAACGTCTTTGAGAACCACGGGAAGAACCCTAACTTCATCAATTTTTGTGACATCAACATGATGATCGATAACCAAACTAAGATGTTCCAAGCAAAGTGTTCGTTTAACATGTCCTTGGTCGTTAATACTCCGGTCAATAGTAAAATGACGACCGCGATGAAACTAACTTCCGTGGCATCAATCCCAATCTTAGCGCCGACGAGCCATAAAATAATTGCTAAAACGAACGTGCCCGCCATAATTTTTTCGCTACGCCCCATCTTACCGAGTGCTTGGAGTTTCTTGTCTGCCCACGCATGGGCGTTAGGGGTTTCTTTAATTTCGGGTGGATAAACTTTGTATAAAATAAAGGGAACGACGATCAAAGCTAAGATTCCGGGAACACTGGCGGCCGCAAACCATTGCATCCAACTGATCGTGATGCCTTGAATCTTCGCTAACCCGATGGCAATCATGTTACCGGCCAATCCGGTTAAAAACAGACCCGAAGTAATGTTGTTAACTTCATATTCATTGAAAACTAAGAAGGAACCAATTTTACGTTGTGTCCCCTTATCCGGATCAGATCCCATTTCACGGGAGAGGTTATCAATGATGGGGTACATGATGCCATTGACCCGGGCGTTGTTACTAGGAATTCCAATGGCGAGGACCCCGTCAACAACGGACAACGCGTATGCGAGGCTCAACGTCTTCTTACCAAATAACTTAACAAATAGGTAGGCAATGCGTTTGCCGAGCCCCGATTTGATGAAGCCGGCCGCCATAAACATACACATGGCAACCATCCAAGCCGTTGAGTTACCAAAACCAGCTGCAACTTCGTCCATCTTGAAAATACCGGCCACCGTTGCCACAATCACGCCAATCAACGTCGTTGCCATCATTGGTAGCGGCTTAGTAATGCAGGCAATAATCGTCGCAACAAAGATGGCAAATAGGTGCCAGGCGACAACGGTAATGGCAACTGGCTTTAACGGTGTCAGCAACCAAATCCCGACCCCAAAAATTAACGGTAGTATGAAACCTTTCCACTTTACGTTATTACTCATCGTATTTTCCCCTCACTAAACCAGATTCAAGCTTGCTGCTCAATCGTTCACATATCGTGACCGTTTCGCCTTGGGTGCTCACTTGTTTTTTCACTTTTTAACATAACTTAATTTATTAGTCTGTCAATTTAATTTTGATAACCAGTTAGGCGATAAAATCCCAGACTACTGTAACCGCTTTATTTACCGCCAATCTAATAAGTTAAATCATTTCCGTAAATTGGTGCACTCAGTTTGAGTAATGAGCCATTCTTATAAATAATATTGATAAAAAACTAAAAATAATTTTTGACATTTACGCTAAATTTCACTAATTTCGATTTTTTGTGACTTAAATTTTGCTTTTTTTCGCCCGTCACACCGGCAATTCCTCCCAATAATCAAAAACAAAGCTTGCAATTAATCGCGGTATTTCTATATTGAAAGCGTAAACAATTATTAACGTTTTGAAGAAGCCAATATTCTTAAATAAAGGACTGTTACTTATGAAATTAATCGCACTTGTCGGGACGACCGCCGCTAAATCATATAATCGTGATCTTCTACACTATATGCAAAAGCATTTTAGCGCCCAAGCAGACATTGACGTAAACGAAATTACAGAGATTCCACTATTTAATGAACCGGCTACGGACGACCTGCCCGCTGCCGTCCAGACCCTTAATGATAAAATCAGCCACGCGGATGGCGTTATCATTGGCGTTCCTGAATACGACCACGCCGTTACGGCCGCACTTAAAAATGTGATCGAATGGTTGTCTTACCAGTTACACCCCTTTGCCCATAAACCCATCATGTTAGTCGGAACGTCACTTGGCGTTCAAGGCACTTGTCGGGCACAAGAAGAACTCCGCAGTATTTTGAACGCACCCGGCGTTGACGGGATCGTGCTTCCAGGTAACGAATACATGCTAAGTTACGCACAAAAAGCCTTTGACCAAACGGGGACCTTGACCCAGGATGGCTCCATTAAGTTTTTGGAAACCTGCTTTGGAAACTTTGTTCAGTTCGTAAAAATGTTACAAGGTACCCCTGCCAGCACCGTTAAATGGCAAGGCAACTACGACGTTATCGTATTAGGCTTTGGGGGCGCCGGGGCAACCGCTGCTCGGTTCGCCTCTGATCACGGGGCTAAAGTCTTACTCGTTGATACTGCGCCATTCGGCCACGAAGGTGGGAATACCCGCTACTCGGCACAACACGTCGTCACTGGCGAAAGTTTAGAAAAACTGACCGATTATTACCGGGCCTTAAGCGCACCGTTCAACACCCCTGAAAAGACGTTGAACGCCTACTTAACTGGGATGAGTCGTATTCCTGAATACTTCCAGAAGTACTTAGGCATCAAGGCCGTTAGCTGGAAACACGATATCAAACCAGGCGATGCGGTTGCCGTTAAGAAGGCCATGGCTGAATACCCTGAACTTCCTGGTAGCGACACGGTCGACTTCGCCCTTGTTCACAAACGTGATAAGGACGCCGGTTTATGGAAAGTATTACGTCAGGAAGTTCTCAAGCGGACCGATAATATTGATGTTTGGCTCGATTCACGGGCGCAACACCTCATTCAAGATCCCGTTTCAAAGGTCATCCGTGGTGTTCAGATTGAACGCAACCATCAAGTATTGAACATTCACGCAACCCATGGCGTGGTTATGGCAATGGGTGGTTTTGAAAATAATTCCGCTTTAACTGAGACTTACTTACACAGTCATCATTTAACCCCATTAGGCACCTTGTACAACCGCGGTGACGGGATTCGGATGGCCCAAGAAGTCGGCGCTAAAATGTGGCACATGACAAACTACGAATCTCACGGGATCTTACCTGGGATTACCTTTAAAGAAGGCCCTAACGAACGTGGTCGCCAGATTGAACAATGGCCATTACTACGACACGGCAGTATCTTCGTCGTAGCCGATGATGGGACCCGTTACTTCCCTGAAGACGCTAAGCACCGTCACGGTCACATCCAAACACACGGCTCATGGTTGATTCCAATGATGAACCAGCATCCATACATCGTGTTTGATCAGCACCAATACGCTGAGTTTAAGCAACAGTTGGCAGACCGCGGGCGCTTACCATATCCTCAATTCTTGGACAAACTCGTTCACGCTGAAACGATTGCCGACTTGGCAGACAAGATTGGCGTACCCGCTGACCACTTACAACAAACTGTCACTGACTTTAATCACTACACTGAAGCCGGTCGGGATTACGCCTTTGGACGCGACCCTAAGACCATGCGTGCCATTGACGACGGGCCTTACTACGCCATCGCCGCAACAAACGACGTTTTGAACACACAAGGTGGACCACAACGGAACGAAAACGCGCAAATTTTGAACACTAATGACCAACCAATTCCACACTTGTTCGGCGCTGGTGAACTCGGTGGCATTATCGCCAACTGCTACCAAGGTGGCGGGAACTTAGCCGAATGCTTGATCTTTGGGAAGTTAGCCGGCGAAAGTGCCGCAACAACAACACCCGATGACGAACTAGTCAACGCAACCAAGGCTAACGGGATCAATGATCTTGCGGACGGTGAAAGTGCCGCCAACGTGCCACTCGCGCCTAACCAATACCTTGGGAGTTCAAACAGTGGCTTAGGTGGCAAGGTGGTCGTTCGGGTCACCTACAAAGACCAAGCCATCCAAAACGTTGAAGTCGTCCAACACCATGAAAGTGAAGACGTTGGTTTAGTCGCCGTTTCCAAGATTCCAGAAGAAATCGTGGCCGCTAACTCAACTGAAGTTGACGCGATTTCGGGTGCTTCCGCTTCCAGTCGGGCCATTAAAGAAGCTGTTAATGACGCTCTGAAGCAAGCTAAACAACCAGCAACTAATTAATTCTCGAAAGTAAAAACAACGTCCTCCATTTACTGGCGGACGTTGTTTTTATTAAAATCCAGCTATTAGACTAACCAACAAAAATCAGTTAACGTCGTTAAAGGGTCATTTTTGTAATCGATTTCAAACTGTTCTATACTTAAACTAATGGTTCTAATAGATAATATCGACACCGGCGCGTTCTTACACCGGCCATTGATTCAAAATGGAGGAATTTATTATGACAGTGGCTATTCGTTATCAAACTCGTAATGGAAATACTAAGGCTTTTGCTGAACAAATCTCGACGGTAGCTGGCGTCCCAGCTGAAAGTGTTGAGACACCCGTCACCGAGGCTGACTTGCTTTTCTTTGGCGGTGGGACTTACTTCATGAAGCCAGATTCATCAGCATCGGCGTTCATGAAAGGACTCGACGCAAGTAAAGTTAAGAAAATCGCCCTCTTCACCACGTCTGGCGGTCCTGAAATGGTTTCCGATAAGGCCCTGACGAAGATTGCAGATCAGAAGGGCATCGAAATCGTCGGTCATTTCCACCAAGTCATGGGTGGCAAAGGGATGAAACTCTTAGGCAGCCATGGCGGCAAACTAAAACCAGAGCAGATTGATCTGGTTAAACAGTTCGCAAAAGAAATGCTCACTAAATAAAATCAAAAGTGCTTCTCAAATTTTTGAGAGGCACTTTTAATTTTGCATCTTACAATGTTCCACGTGAAACATTGCTTTTGGCTATGCTTATGCGGCTTCTATTTCAACGTTTGGGCAACCCGTTTTTGTAACTCCGGAACCACCTGTGTTTGAAACCACGGATTGCGATTTTGCCAGCCGTAGTTCAGGGGTGACGGGTGTACTAGCGGAAAATAGGTCGGTAAGTAATCGGCGTAATTTTGTACCGTCAGCGTTAAGTTCTTTTGTCGCTGCTTACCCAGGTAAACTCGCATGGCGTACTGCCCCACCAACAACGTTAATTGGACATTCGGCATCATTTTAAGTAGTTGTGGGTGCCATTTACCCGCAAAATCTTTCCGGGGCGGTAGATCCCCACTCTTCCCCTTGCCAGGATAGTAAAAATCAAGGGGCATCACTGCAATCTTATCACTCCCATAAAAGGTTTCGCGGGAAACGCCCATCCAGTCACGCAACCGGTCCCCACTTGCATCATTAAAGTAGGTCTTCGTATTCTGCGCAATCCGCCCCGGAGCCTGGCTAATAATCAAAATGGTCGCCGTCGCCGGGACGTGAAAGAGTGGCTCCCACCCTTGTGCCGTATAGGCCGCATTTTCAGGGTCAGTCTTAATCGCTTGCGTCATTTCTTCAATGGTCACGATGCTCACGTCTTTCTTTAGTGACTAGCTGCATTCAGGGTCTGCGCTAATTCGGCAACGTTTTTTTGAATCTGGTCACGCACTTGCCGAAAAACGACGAGCCGTTCCGCTTCAGTCCCCGTCGCTTGGGCAGGATCAGGTAGTGGCCAATGCATCTTTTGCACACTGAGCGGGGTCATCGGGCAGCGGTCACGCGCATCACCACAGAGGGTGACCACTAAGGCACACGCATTTAAATAGTCCTGGTCAATCAGTTTAGAAGTCTGTTGGGAAATATCCACGTCGACTTCTTGCATCACCTTAACGGCCAATGGATTGACCCCGTGAGTTTCGATACCCGCACTGGCGACTTCCCAATTAGGACCGAAAAGTTGCTTCGCAAAGCCCTCGGCCATTTGGCTCCGACACGAGTTACCCGTACAAATAAAGTAAATTTTCTGCATGCGTTAACACTCCTCATTTTTCCGATTAATATCCCGCAATTACTTATCTTCGTAAAGCTTACACTAGTTGGACAGTGCTGGAAAACTTTTTTTACATAAATAGGCTTGTTAAAAATAATATATATCATCACGAAAGCAATGCACATCCCCATTCAAATAATAATTTTATTTATCGATAGATTAGACCATAGGATTTGAGTCAATTCATATCTACAAATCTTTTTGACAATCTTGTGTATCCCTTTTCATTCGCATATACTAAGTATTGAAAAAGGGGATGTTGTTGATGAAAAAATTTAAAACGGCGTTGTTAATTATTATTGCCATGATAGGTTTTGTAACTATCAGTAACCTGAACAACACAACTGCTCAAGCAGCAGCTTGGCATAAAGGAATACCGAAAGTTTTACGGGGAAAATGGCGTGTTAAACACGTTTCTACTAAAGTTGACCGTTTAAAAGTTACTAAGAAACGGGTTTATTTATATTCAGCTGGACCGTTCCATCTAAAAAATATTAAGTACAAAAAAACGGGCACTCGTTCATATAAAGTACGTGGCTATGAATATACGTATTTACACGCTAAAACGACTATTAGTTTTAAGAAAATCAAGGGCCATAAAATCATTAAATACAAGGGAAATTACCCTGGTGCTAGTTGGACTAAATACATTCCACGATAATGATATTTATATAAATAAAAATGATTCACCATCCTGTGGTGGATCATTTTTTGTCGTTTGACATTTGCTGGTTTTTTCCAATTGTTGGACACTCAGACCCCTATACATTTCGCAACATGTTGCCATACCCTTGTGAGTACACAACCTATCAAAGAATGATCAAAATTTTCTAGCCGCTTCCTCGATATTGCTTTCCACTACAAAAATGGCAGTTTGATTAGAACAAAATCATCATAATCATTTTTGTATCCGCTTAGAATCAAAAATATAAAATTAACCATCTGCTTTCCATCTTGATTACTAATCTTTCATTGTTTTAATTGGTTTTTCAATTTTTGATTTCGAATTAATCACCTTATTAACAGTAATTAATCTATTTTATAATTAGATTTTCTTTTGAAGAATTCATCTATTTTCATGAAAAATAGCGGGTTGCTTTTCACCGATTTAAATCCTTGTTGCCGTAAACTATATACAGAGCCATGATACTTCACTGAACAAACTTTCCGTTCTAAGCTAAGTTTGTGGCTCAAATCGGCTTTAAAAAAACCTTTAAAGGAGTCCTTCAATTATGAACAAGTCCCAATCATTAACCGCAGCGACCCTAGTTAGCCTTGCAACTTTAGGTGCCGTAGTAAGTACCAACACTAATGCTGATGCCGCGGCTGTCACTCAGCCCCAGGCAGAAAGTACGCGCGTCCAAACGACCACGCCAACGGAAAAACCAGACGTGGCAGCGGCTGCCCAAAAATTAGCAGATGCTAAAAAGGCCCATGAAAATGCTTTAGCTCACCTTAACAAGGTCCAAGCGATTAAGGACAAGACAACGCCTGAACAACTCCAGAAAGCTAAGACTAAGCTTGACACCGCCAACCAGAACTATGTTAAGGCTGCCGATGCTAGAACCGCGGCTAAAAAGGACGTTGACAAAGCAGCTGATGCCGTTAGGACCCAACAACTCAAAACTGATCAAGCTCAAGCAGAAGTTGACAAGGCTCAGACTGCCGATACTGCAGCAAAAGCGAATGTTACAGCCAAGACAACCCGTTACAATCAACTAAAAGCAGATGCTAACAAAGTTCAACCAACAGCATCAATTAAAAATGAAACTCAAACTAACACCCAAGCGATTAAAGATACGGTTAAAAAAACAACTAAAGCCGTAGCCGAAACGCCCACTCAATTAAGTACGCCGTCAACTGACGATGCTGTAGAACAGGCGCTAAAAGAACTCAATGCGGCTACAACACAAGCAAAAGCTACCGGGACTGCGTTGGATCAAGCCAATAAAACGTTAGAAACTGCTAAAGCAGACTTAGCCGATGCAAAACAAAAACTCACTGTGGCTACAGTCGCATTCAACGCTGCTGATCAAATTTACAAGCAACGTGATGCTGAACGTAATACCGCTCAGTCCGAATATTCTAGTATCCACGTTTCCGACACAACTTTAGGCAATCTAAGAGCATCCGTAAATTCCGCCCAACAAGACCTAGACCAAGCACAAAAAGAATACGACTTGGTAGCTCCAAAAGTAACCCCTGGGACAACCGAAACTTCTTCACCAGTGTACAATCCTGAAAGCAACGGGTTTTACGTCCCAGGACTAACCGCTGCTTCTTACGTGCCATTCGATTCTTCACGGACTACTGGTAACACTCATGCAGTCGCCCTACCAGCTACTAGCCACCATACACAAGCACCTAGCCTCATCAAACACGACTCACTTGTGACGGGACACGGGCACTCACTTCCACAAACTGGTGAACGTCAGACCGGTGCAGTCTCAGCTTGGGGTATCGCCCTCTTAAGCTTACTGCTAGGAACATTCACGCTTGGTGCCTTTAAATCACAAAAGCACCGTCAAAACTAACCTACACCCATTAAGCAATCCCTACTACTAAACCTACAATCATAATTAAAAACGTACCGTCTGCATACGCGTGATATGTATGCAGACGGTACGTTTTTAATTTAAATCTTCCAATCGAGACTAGCACTCACAACGTCGTCATTAATTTGCTTAACGTTTTTCACCTGATCTAACCGGTCACTCAACCACAGCTTATGGTGTGCGATGAGTTGATCAGCAAAATTTCGTGCCCACCGGCCATTTGAGCATTCATCACTCGGTAAGGCTTGATAGTGTTGTGTCACAACTTGTATCAGTAAGTCGTGATTAACTTGAAAGTTTTTACTAACAATCTGATCAACAATTTGGCCGACTTCTGTCGCTGAATAAGGATCAAACTCAATATTCAGTGGTATCCGTGACCGCAATCCTGGATTTGCGCTTAAAAATTGCTGCATTTCCTTGGTATAACCCGCAAAAATCGCCACAAATTCATTCCGCTGATTTTCTAACGCGGTAATCATCGTCTCAACGGCCTGTTGACCAAAGTCATTGCTCCCCTGACCACTCGTCAGCTGATAGGCTTCATCGATAAATAAGACGCCACCGAGTGCGTTTCGAATCACCTTACTTGTCTTTTCTTCAGTTTGCCCCACGTAAGCGCCGACGAGATCCGTTCGTGAAACCTCACTGACCGTATTCTTAGGAAGAATATCTAAATTAAAAAACAATTGTGCAATGAGTCGCGCCACCGTCGTCTTACCAGTCCCAGGATCACCCGTAAACGTCATGTGATAAGTCGGCTCAACCTCACCAAGTTGGTCCCCAAACCGCTGGCTAACAACAACTTGACTGACTAAATTATGAACAAACTTTTTGACTGACTCCAATCCCACCATGTCATCAAGCTGTGCCAGTAACATTTTAACGGCTTGCGCTTTGTCCGTTTGACCACCATCGACTAATTCTGCAATATCACTATTTAAAATTGTCACAGTATCCCGATTACTTGTATTCATTGCATGTTCAGCCATAATTCTGATCAATTTGTCATTAAAGTTGCGTATCCATCGTCCATTACTATGTGAAATATCGGCTTGATAAGCTTTAATTACGGCTTGCCGGTAATTCGCTTCATCAAATTTAAATTCTTGCTGGGTTAATGCCCGCACCCCAATTTCCGCAACCTCTTCCGGTGTATAATCTGCAAACTCAAAGTGATTCGCAATCCGAGATTCTAAACCCGGATTCATACTAATAAAGTCTGCCATTTCTTTAGGGTAGCCCGCGAAAATAATCATCAAATCATTACGGTGATCTTCCATAAACTTGAGAATCGTATCGACGGCTTCTTGGCCCCAGTTGGAGGAACCGTCGGCCTGGTATAGTGAGTAGGCTTCATCCACTAATAAGACGCCACCCAAGGCCTTTTCCAAAATCTTCTGCGTCTTCACTGCCGTACCACCGACATACTGGGAAACTAAATCTTGGCGGGTGACCTCGACATAAGTATCGTTGGGCATGACGTCCTCTTCATACATCGCTTTCGCAACTAATCGTGCCACCGTAGTTTTCCCAGTCCCAGGGTTACCACAAAAAGTCGCATGCAATGATTGTGAAACTTGACTGATTCCTAGCGCTTCTCGACGTTTATTGAACTTAGCCAATTCAATAAACTGGTTAACCTGTTTCTTAACGCTAGCTAAGCCAATCATTTCATTTAGCTGATCAATGGCTCGTTTGGGCGCATCAGCCTGCAACTCCGCCGACTTACGTTGTGGTTCTACGTTTACCGTCGCACTAACAACAGTTGCTGGTTTAGTAGTTGGTGTTTCATTCACCGAGCCGTTAACTGATCTGATTTGCGCACCCGGAATACCTACCGTGGCACCCTCATCCGTATGAGCGATTAAACGATGGGTCGAATCAATATTAGTGTTACCAATCTGTACCGTACTCTCACCAAAAACAGTTCGAGTTTCTCCAGCAGGTAGCTCTAAATCATCGATTTTTATTTCAGCATGGTTTTCTCCGTTCATCGCATAGTACTTCGAATTATAGTCGGCTAAGTACAGCGTATCGGCATTAAGCACACTGTTATCACGGATAAATAACGCTAATCGCAATAAGGAAGATTTCGCCGTAATTGTTGTTTCAGATACCTGAACAAATTGAACTTCGCTACGATCTATCAAAACTTCACTATGTTTATCGGCAACAATTCCACGCCGCTCACCATCCGTTTGTCGTACCGTACAAGCAATTAGTGTCAGGGAGGCGTGATTTAAATAAATACTAGCTGCGGGGCCACCCAAATTATGAAAGACGACACCTTTGGCCGTTAACTTAGCCCCCTCTGAAAGACTTACTAAGTTGTTATGCATAGTTGACTGCTGAATCATTAAATTTTCAAGTTGTAAATTTCCGCTAACTTGAAAAGTTCCTTCAACGACGACGTCCGTTGCATTTTGGCCAGTCCCACGTAATAGTAACTGCTTGCTGATTATCCTGTTTGAAACTCGATATTTCCCCGGATTTAAAATCAACATCGTTCCGCTTTTACTTTCACGGAGGGCTTTTTCTAAGCTTCCAGCTTCAGGTCCTACAGTAATAAATGGTTGCATTGAAATTTCCCCCCTAATTTTTAAGCCCTCGAATTATCGCATAAATTATCCCGATAATCCCCAAGCCCCAGCTGACGGTGTATATCGCCATAAAATAAAATAACATGATTAGGCCGTACGGGAGCAGTAGTAGGGCCATTAACCTATGCCCCTTTCGTACAGATTGCCATAAAAATTTGAGTAATTGGTACGGTGTGTGATGGAAGCGTCCCATCAACTTTTCAACAATTAGAATGGCAAACGGGAATAACACTGATGCCATCACTGAGACCCCGACTCCGGCGTCTTTACTCATAAAAAAGCCAATGATTGCAATAATGTAATACAGTCCCCACGCCCACGGTGACTGTAGTTGATAAATTTTTTGTAGAAAATGACGCTTTGGCTTTGTCGCTATCTTAGCTTGACTTAGCGACGGACTTTCACTAGGTTCCGTCTTATTAGCTTTGATTTTAGGTATTGGATGAGTTGGTAACACTTGTGCCGGATCATCGGCTGGTGTCCGTGTTCGTAGCCCACTTACTTCCGACAAACTATCAGATTCCTGCTTTTGTGTAGGCAACTCACTCAGTTCCCCCGGCCTTAACGCCGCGGGTCCAAATACTGGTTTATTTGCCATCCCAAATCCCCCCAAAAACTTATTACGCTTTATTTTGGTAAACTTACTTTTACTTATAAGTATGACAGCCATTCCAAAATACTCAATAGGGTTATTTTAGTCGAAACCAAGAAGCCTAAAATCAGGTCCCATATGAAAGATTTGCCACTCTTTTTTCCGTCCGTTGCCATTTAATTTAATTTCTTGTATACTACTAACCATTCGGCCCAGTGCCGAAATAAGGAGATGATCGACGATGATGGCATCGTTATTAGTACGGAAAAGTGCTGCTTGTTAGCGACACTTTTCTAGAACACCTTTCAGAGAAGTGTCTGGTTTGAATCTGAAAGGAACTTTATTTATGAAACCAACTATTACCACCTATCAATACAGTTATATTACCCAACAAGTTGACGGCCTCGTCAGCGCGGAACTATCCGTTAACGACGCGCAAATTCGTGCGGCGGTCTTAGCTAAGATCCTCGATCGTATTACACCACTATTGCCGACCGACGAACCGGTAGTCACAACTTTTCTCAAGGGACTTCAGACGGAACGTTTGACCCGAGCTAAAGCAGCTAAACTACTGGACCCACTGATCCCGTTGGTGGTGCCATTTCCACAGTTAACGCCGAAGCAGCTGGAAAAGCTTTTCCGGAAAGTGAAGAAACTGAAACAGCCTAATTGGTCAGAGATGCGGTTACACGAAATGACCTATCTGGGTTGGAATGATGGTGGTAACCAAAAAAAGTACCTAGTCGCACCTTACGAAGGCCGCTTGATTGGCATTCAGGGTGAATTGGCGCCACAGACGGTCAAGGGCGTATGCGCGATTTGCCAGACCATTGGCAACGTTGCCCTATTCTTATCAACGACTGAATCGTCTGGACTAGGAACCTACACAAAAAAGGGAAATTATATTTGCCGGAATAGCTCACAATGCAACCGGCAATTAACGGATCTTCAACCGTTAGAGGATTTTCTAACGGTGGTCCGGCCACAACGAAATCATAAAAAATAACGGCTAATCGGCCAAAGGCAGCCCCAAATTCTCGTAATTGAGGATTTTGTGGGCTGCCTTTTTAATTGATTTCTGTGATGCGGAAAATGTTTCACGTGAAACTATCACATCAACGAACTTTGTAAGCAATACAACTAAAATCATATCGATAAAACATCCCTACATTCGTGGGGAACACATAATACGCTTAGTTCTCAATTACAAAGTGAGGGGATCATCCCTACATTCGTGGGGAACACTTCGCGTCGTTTTCGCTGTGAGATTTACTATCGGGATCATCCCTACATACGTGGGGAACACCTAGTAACGACTTCTGGAAGCGGTTTTTATCAAGGATCATCCCTACATACGTGGGGAACACCATCCGTTAGTTCCGTCAATTCTCTCACCCCGAGGATCATCCCTACATACGTGGGGAACACCGAGCGCGGTCGATGATTATATCACGAATGAAAGGATCATCCCTACATACGTGGGGAACACTTGCGACGAGTGTAATCATTTGTTTATTCAGTTGGGATCATCCCTACATACGTGGGGAACACTAGCCACCAATCTGCGGACGGCCAGCGCCGCTTAGGATCATCCCTACATACGTGGGGAACACGAAGCCACCACGGAATAGGAGGAATGCAGAATGGGATCATCCCTACATACGTGGGGAACACGGCTCGAAGCTGTGGAGCAAGCCGTCGACAAAAGGATCATCCCTACATACGTGGGGAACACTGCCTCGGTATCAACGCTCTTTTTTTATTCGCGGGATCATCCCTACATACGTGGGGAACACCCGGCCGGCCCTAAGAAAGGCATGTTTAAGCCAAGGATCATCCCTACATACGTGGGGAACACGCCCAAATGATACTGGTAAGAACGTCGGTTTTAGGATCATCCCTACATACGTGGGGAACACCTCGGTTTCGTCGATTAATTTGAACGAATAGTAGGATCATCCCTACATACGTGGGGAACACCCGTTTAAATTGATAACGTTTAATCGCGCAGCGGGATCATCCCTACATACGTGGGGAACACGCACTGCCGCTGATTCCCTGAGTACCACGGATAGGATCATCCCTACATACGTGGGGAACACATTGAAAACTACATTGCCGGTATTCGGCGCTGGGGATCATCCCTACATACGTGGGGAACACAGTAAAGCCGACTGCGTATAGTGGGCCGTCATAGGATCATCCCTACATACGTGGGGAACACTGACGTCCGTGGGTAGCTAATCCCAAAGGCATGGGATCATCCCTACATACGTGGGGAACACCCAGATTCTTTAGCGAACTCGTCTTGTGAAACGGGATCATCCCTACATACGTGGGGAACACCAGCGATTTCTCACTGTTTTACTTGCTTTGTAAGGATCATCCCTACATACGTGGGGAACACTAAATTATGAGGGTGTTGAATTTCAGATTTACGAGGATCATCCCTACATACGTGGGGAACACCTTGGGATAGTGGTGATGGTCTTAGCAAGATGAGGATCATCCCTACATACGTGGGGAACACATTGGTAGCATTGGCGATGATGTTCGCCGCTTAGGATCATCCCTACATACGTGGGGAACACACTAAACAAATACCGCCATAACAGCATTCTAGATTTACAAAATCTCGAATTTTTATGAGTTTTTGTTTCTAAAATCCCAATCCCATCACCAAATAAACATCCGCTTTTAAATCTTTAACTTTTGAGCTTCAATCAGCTTACTAGCCAAAGCTAAAGTTGCTCGGGCATCCGCTAAAGCATTATGTGGTTTCTCATTAGCTATACCATAGTCGCTTAAAACGGTCTTCAATCGATAGTTATCCAAGAACTCATTCACCCTTTTAACCACGGGCATGACATCGATCATCCGATTAGATAAGTCTTCCTGTCCAACGTTCTTAAAACCGTTAGTCAAAAACATTTCATCAAATCGTAAATTGTACCCAACAACCGGCAAATCTCCCAGAAAATGCTTCAGTTCCTGCAACCCAACACTTAGTTCAACTCCTTGCATTGCCAGTATCTCATCAGTAATCCCTGTCAATTTCGTTATGTTTTCAGGAACTACCTGGGTCGTCTGAATTAACCGATAAAAATCTTCAATCTGCTTATTTTCTAGCTGCTTGACCGCACCAATTGAGATAATCTTGTCTTTAGCTGAATCTAACCCAGTCGTTTCGATATCGATGGCAACGATTGGCTTCTGGACAACCGGTGGTACTTGCTTAGCAACCTTTTGTGTCATCACTTTCGCCTTATGAAACTTCGCCGCATTGCTGAATCCATGCTTAACGGGACCATTTGACTCCTTTAAATGGACCATTAATGGAATACCATCAAAACTAACAACTTCCCGGTCATGACGCGTCGTCCGAAACTGGTAGCCGAGCTCGTTATTTGCGTTATAGACCATCGTTGCTTCACCACGGCCTATATTTTTCAAAATTCGATCCCACAATGAGTCCCTAATACGTGCACTAACGTTACCAACGTAAACTCCCGTTTGGATTTCTTGATACCATTTAGTGAGATCACCGCGCAATGATTTAGGCACTTTTGTCAAAGTAATCACAATCATCGTCGGTCAGCTTCTGAAAGCTCGTGATATTGCACACCAAACTTCTGCAACCCTAATCGGTCATCCCATAAATTAATGGTTTCAACTTCATCATCAGACTCCGCCACACCTAATAATTTTTTTAAATCTTTGACCATTCGGATTAAAAGCTTTCCATTCTTAAAAGCATCGCGCATTGCTAACCGCGTCCGGCTACCAATATCCGGGTCATCCCCGTATTCAGCCACTACCTTAAAGGCGACTGGAATAGAAAATTCCGCCTTGTATAAGTCAGCAAAATCATACACAAATGATAAGTCATGTCCCGTATGCACAAATCCGAGCCCTGGCGAAGCGCCCAGCGCCGAAATAACACTATAACTAAGACCATATAACGCCTGATGAGCGGCAGTTAGCGCCTTATTAATTGGCGTTCCAGCATCAAAGTTATCCGGCGAGTACTCACGACGCTTCCACGGAATTCCGGTCTCCTCAGATTGTTTTTTATAGACCTGTCGTACCCGGGCCCCTTCTTTTCCTCTTAAGACCTGCATCGTCAATCCCGACACATCATCATCTGGGAAACGCATCTGATACATCTGCCGTGCCACTTTCACTCGTGACTGCGTGTTTGAAACCAATTTAGCTTGGGCTTCCAATAGCCGCGATGAATGACTTAGCGGTCGGCCATAAGCAT
The DNA here is from genome assembly GCF_036246185.1 of Lactiplantibacillus paraxiangfangensis. NCBI lineage: Bacteria > Bacillati > Bacillota > Bacilli > Lactobacillales > Lactobacillaceae > Lactiplantibacillus > Lactiplantibacillus paraxiangfangensis. The sequence continues at coordinate 66,094 of NZ_BTPW01000004.1, read as the reverse complement.
ACTGCCGAACCCCGTGTTCACCGACCCAAACCACACCTAGTCCCGACTCTCCAATTAGTTCCATCGCTCGGTGAGTAACATCCACACCTGGCCCGAGCATCAAAACGCTGAGGATTGCCGCCGGTACATAAACGATGCCACGATCGTCCATGACTTGAATAGCACTGTCCTGACGATTTAACTTAGCATGTTCTAAGTATAAAAATGTAATGCGGTCACTTACACGCCCCAACTCGTAACGGTCAGGCTTCTTGGCACCCATCTTCTTATCCATTGCTTCAGTCCTCCGGAATAACCGTCATTAATCCCATTCCAAAAGCTTTTTCCCGGCCAATTCCAGTGACCAATGTCTGACGAAAAGCAACTACATCACTCACGCGTAACAGGCCTTCAAAAGTTACTCGACTAAGCCGAACACCACGACCAACCTTACGATGCAGCGTTGGCCAATCCCGATTCACAATGTCAAAGGCTGGCGTTGCTGATAATTCTGGCTCATCCGCCGACACTTGCTTGATTAATTGAAATCCTAGCTTGTCAGCACGATCCATTAACCACTTACACTGCCGTTCAACAGTGATATGGGGCATTACTCGTCCCTGCTTTTCACCCGGACGAGTAACGGTATGCGTCGGATTGGCCGTCAATCTAAATTGCATCAGTTGGCCATCTTGAATCCGGTCTAAGAATTTGTCATACGACTTCGTAATAGCCGTACCAGGCACACCATACCGTTCTAACAGATCTGAATCAGGCTTAGACTCACTTAGTATCAATAAATAGGTTTTACCTGCAAGGACATCCAGGCGCCATAAATGGCGATGCCGTTCACCCGTTGCGATTTCATCTGGAAAACTCTGTTCGACCCAATTATGGAAAGCACCAAGGTGGGTTAAGTCCTTTGTCTTATACCGATTATTAACATCAACTTGAACTCTTGATAAATAGTACATGTGTCCTCCTTTCTAAAGTCGGTTCATAATATCATGCTGTGTCTCAGGATCATGAACTTGCGCTTTAAGGTCGCTGAGTGCGACTCTTGTTTTGGCCACAGCACGAAAACTGTGACTTCGATGCCGCTGATCAAACGAAACGACGCGATCTTTGACCATGGCCCTCCGCCCATCTGAGATTAAATCCGCATCGGCAATAATCTCAATGGTCTGATACTGAGAGCGACGTTGATACCAATCCGCCGCTTGCCAGGTTAGGTTTCTAAGTACCGCAACTGGGGTGGTGTCCAAAAATTCTTGGATCTTCAGAACCCCCGCAGGTGCATTTGACCGTCGCCCTAAAAATAATGGAAAACGGGGATGACGAAGTGCCACTTTAATCTCATCAATAAATTGCTCATCCGAACTTCCCAACGCAACCACAAAAACGGCATCTTGTAGGTAGTCACGATACGTCACTTTCCGCGTATCCTTTTTCCATTCAACCGTCTGATAGTCAGTCAGCATCTTACCGACTTGGTCAATCCGGACAGCGAAATCTAAGTCATTCAAGGCTAAAATCCGTTCGTCCGTCCGTCGATAACCCAAAGCCGCCGCAACCATCCCAATCACCGCACTTTTAGTTGGGTAATTATTACTTGTCCGCCGGCTAAAAGTTGCTTCATTACCATAGGATTGCAGTGGTGCCGTTAACTTAATCGTTAGTGTCTTCATCCTTAACCACCTTCGATAATGCCGCTGTAACTTGGTCTAGCAGTTCAGTCACGTTGGCAACTTGTTGCCCAACGTTGGACTTATCATGACTCAACACCAAATTTAAAATCGGCTGATCCACATACTGCAATGTATTTTGGTACTCTTCCTCAAGTCGTTTAATTGAAGGCTCAACGTAGCCGGTTCTGGAACTTATAGGATCTTCAAAAGCTGACACTAAGTTAACCGGTGTATCCGTCCGAACCGTGATCATCACGTAACTTGGTAACGTCTTGTTAGCAAATGTATTCTGTTTCCCGTTAGGCATTGAAAGCAAAAATGCTTTGATAAAGGCTGCCGCACCACTAATTGCATCGCTTGCATCTAAGTTCTGAATGAGTTCGTTCATATTTAGGTTAGCGTAGCGGTATAGCGTCGCCGAGTTAAAGTCAATTGTCCCTAACATGGCCGCACCAGTCGTGTCTTCTTTTTGTTCGTCATCTAACGCAGTAAAATAATCGTATTCGGGAACGACTTCATGCGTCGAAATCGCGTGCGCAACTTGCGATGACGCATCGACATTTAGTTCCGGATTATCAGCCACCATCCGGCCAAATAGAGCTAAATCCAGGGATTGATCACCCTTTAAAACCTTCTTGACTTCCTTTTTATCTAACTCTTCATTATCAAGAGCATATTGGGCTAACTTGGCAATCTGGCCACGACTGACAAACAACAAGGCCCCCGTCTCGTTATCCTTGTTTAGCTTAATCCCCGCCAATTTAAAGATTTCATCGACTTTTGTTTGAATAGCATCATCATCTAAAGAACTATCCAAGGCTTTAAACTGTTCTGTTAAGAGCTCCGCAGCTTTTTTCGTCCGACGACCAGTCACAACATTATTATCCTTAAACGAATCACGAATTGCTTTCTTCCAACTTTGAGAAGAAACGCGGGACCGCGTTACGCCACCATATAAGGCCGTTTTTGGAGCGCCCGTGTCATCCCGGTTAATGTTAGATGAAGGTACCGTCTGTAACACGTTCAAATCAACATATAAATTTTGTTTAGTCATTAGTTTGCACTCCTTCTTTTTTATCCGCTTCTGGTTGCGCACTGAAATACTGCTGACCCCAAAGTAACTGTACCTGCATCGCCTGTTCATAGTTCGCCTGCAACCGGTACAAATCCTGCGCTAACCTCGCAAAGTCAATTTTCTGGGCACCATTACGCCCTTTTAAAATCTTATTCAAATGTGAGAGACCATTAATCACACTAGCCGCATTAGTTGTTTCTAAAACGTTTTGTACTCGACCTCCAAATGATTTACTGGTCCCTTCTTTTTGTCGTAATTTTGCCAAGGCTACAAAAAATTGCACCCCTTCTGGTTGCTTACCCTTAGATGAGCCAGATGGGCCATAAACAAACGCTTCTTGTCCTTGTTGATAGTTTGCATAGAGCCGGACCGCAGTGTAAACCGCGACTTCTCCCCTAGTTGGAACCCCATTATGACTAAGCTGTGATCGGTCTAAATTAGCCATCAAAACCGGCCACACTGCTTGCGCACGCTGACTAGTGATTGAAGACGCATGATTTAAACTGCTTAACACCGCCTTATCACGGGTGTCCCCACCATTACGATTCAGTGTCCTAATAATTCGATCCGTTGCCGCTTCAATTTCATATGTCATCCACGATCATCACCTTTCTCCAGATCAAGATGTATCCGTAAGTTATACATCAAATGACTTTTGGCCGTAAAAATATTTAAGGGACCCTTATCCGTCACGATTCCTTTGATATCACGCGATGAGCTTGTCCGCAACACGTCAGACACAGCCTCATTAGTAATTGATTTGAGTTGCACTTTCCACTGACTGATTTTTTCATCCCGGTCATCGTCTCCGGTTAGCCCTTCTAACCACTCCTTGAACGGCTCGTTTAACCGGTCATAGAATTTAGCACTCATGGAAGCAGCAAAGGGACGCACATCTAAATTACGAATTCGACCAATATCGCTTGCGAAGTGATAGTAATCCGTTCCAATTTTCTGGGTTAACTCAATTGCCCTTTCAATTTGGGTTGGCCAATAATCCTCTGGGTCAAATAAGACGTCAGCTTGTATTTGCATATCATCAATCACTTCAATAGCTGGTGCTTGCGACGTCGCGTTACCATCACTGATTAAAGCGGTCGAATTCAAGTTTATCGGCATGTTATAAGCAATCAATTTTTTCTTTTTCAATTCACGTAACCACACAACCAGTCCCGGCTCATGAACGTCATCAGCTTCTCGAATTTTGACATACTGCCCAAAATTGCGCCACATCGCGATTCCCAGTGAACGCAATCCCTTAACTGCTGGTCGATAATTACTAGTTTTTTTGTCATATCGCCAAGTCGTCATGGGTTCAATCGACGCATTATTATTTTCAAACATCGGGAGCCCCGCACTAAAGATTAGTGGTTGTCCTTGTTCGTTCCACTCAATGTGTAAGATTCGTGACCAAGCAGTATACAATTCAGCCAAGTTGTCAGGTAAAATTTGTTGCTTACGTTTTTCAACGTAAGCACCGACCGTTCGATACTCCCAAACTGGCTTTGGTAGTGAATAATCCGCACCCTCTTTGCGAGGGTCAAATAAAACTAGATTCAACATTAACGTTTCAAAAAGATTTTTACCTTTCACAAAAACGGGATTAATTTGATACAACCAACCAGCGGGATTTGAAAACTTTTCCTCCGTCACAACCTTGGTCTTGTCAGTTACACCGGTGAAATTCTGATACGTGATGATCCACCGAACTAATTCATCAATCTGAACTTTATTCTTATCCGCTCCAGACTTGGGTGAAAAAATTGATGGCGTGTTTCCACTTTCAGAAATTTGACGGTTGATTTGTTTCACTGACACTTGACCCTTACCCGCTTCTACCCGCTTATTTGCCGGCACTAGCGCATCGTAATCCTCAGCCGTAGCTTGATAAAATGGCTGAGCACCAAAGAAATCAAACCGGTTCATATGGCGAGTCAAATATTGCGTAACGCTTTTAGAGAAGTGCCCCGCTTGATATAACTCCTGCCACGTTGCCAATAACGTATCTTGGCCTTCATCTTCAAAATCTTCTTGGTCGATAATTAGGGGTGTATTTGGCTGAGTAGGCTCTTCTAGCCAGTCATACTGCTTCCCCTGCGCGTCAACTCGTAAATAAACGGTCGTTAAGATTGCCAATAACAAACGCAAAATGGCTAAATCTTGACTACGCATATCGCCAGTAAGCTGTCGATAATCTTGCGCATGTTCAAATAGCTCACTGAGTGAAACAGCTTTTTCGCGCGCCGACTGTATCTCAATAACTTTGATCCACGAATCCGTAACTAAGTTAAATTCTTGTTTATCCATGATCCTCCTCCTCTATGTAACTAAGACCTAGCTTAGAAGAATAAGTTAATTGCCACCCTTCAAAAGTGGTCGAAAAGTTCTGATCCAACGGTAAGGCTAGGGCCCCTTTCAGCCAGACATTGTTTTGCCAGCCAGCAAAGTAACGACTAGTTAGCGTTTCCAAGTCATTAATCGCTTTGTCAATTTTTTCAGGACAAGGTGTAATGGCTGTCGGAATTCGAATAAGCTGTTGCGCAATTTTTTGGGGATGGACTTCATTCAAATTATGACCATCCAACAGGAAGTTACCGGCATCGGTATGCTGAATAAGAAGAACTTCCAAAGTCTCTTTGATATCACGTACCGCTGCGCTGGCTTTTTGTTCATCGTTACTAACATTAGTTTGACCATGATCTAACCAACCATGGATTGGCTCACCTACCTTCAAATTAGGCCGGTTAATTTGGAATTCACAGGCTTTTTGACGCTCACCATTGCGGTCATCATCAAACTCAGTCCAATATTTGGCTATCCCTGGAACCTTCTCATTCGTTCTAGCATCGTAAACTTGTTGAACAAGTGGTGAAATATCATCTGGCAACGTAATCGTATCCTTCAAGAAGTTGTCGGTCTTCATCAGCAAGTACTGTCCATAGACCGCTTTGCTGCCGCCCTCATATTCAGCGGGTCCTTTAATTCCCATCACAAACACCTGTGGCTGTTGCAGGGCCTTGGGTCGTTCAATATTATGCCGGTGCAAGCGACCTGCCCTCTGTAGGATCAGATCCATCGGTGCAATGTCCGTATACAACACGTCAAAATCAATATCTAACGACTGTTCCAAGACTTGTGTTCCTATCACAATCATCTTATCTGGACGTTTTTGATTTTTTCCAATTGCTTTCTGTAATTCAGTCTCTTGAGCAGTTCGGTCAGTGGCTAAAAACGCGGAGTGCAGCACCATTAATTTAATGTCCTGGGGTACCAACTGCGCTAATTTCTGAGCTCGCTTAACCGTGTTAACAATGATACCTGCAACACCACCCTCACTAATCTGCTGCACGACTTTCGCTATCAGATCATCGTCAGAAACGTCTAAACGCGTTACTTTTACTTGCATTGGCTGCTGGTCACTTTTACCAGGAAAATCCGTAATTTGTTTGATCTGGTTACCATCCACAATACTGAGTAACGGATATGCTTGCGTCTCTTCCCAATCACTCGGTGCCTGTAGTTCTCGCTTGTACTTAATCCCGTATTTACCCCTCAAATAAGCTCGCATTAGCATATTCCGTGTAGCCTTTGGCAAAGTCGCCGATAAAATGACAATTGGTACTTTATAAGCTCCCAACCACTCGATTGCTTTGCAAAGATAGGAATCCATGTAGGCGTCGTAGGCATGGACTTCATCGATAATCACGACTTTGCCACTGAAACCTAAATGCCGTAAAAACAAGTGCTTCTGTTTCAATCCCATTAACAATAGGTTATCGATAGTTCCCACCGTAAACTTTGTTAGAATCGATTTTTTCCCAGAAAACCAGTCGTTAACGACAACGGACCCATCACTTTTATCATCAACATTGGATATGTCAATTGCATTCAGTAGTGATTGATATTCTTGATTAAACTGCGCTTTACTATGCATTAATTTGATTGGGAAATTTTCATCTTGCGTTTGTGCTAGAACATTTAGCCAAGCCTCAACCCGAGTAAACATCGCGTTAGTCGTTGCTTGAGTAGGTAGGCCAAAAAAGACGCCATCGCGACCAGTCGTATAAGCGAGTTGCTCTGCTGCAACTAAGGCAATTTCGGTTTTGCCCAAACCCATGGGAGCTTCCACAATCACCATGCCTGGATCAGTCGCTTCCCCAATCATTTGCGTCATTATTTTTTGAACTGGACGTGGTTCAAGCTTAAAACGGTCCCAATACGCATTAGCTAAGTTCACCTTTTGTGGGTTCCATTTCCCGCCTAAATTCCAGGCACCAATGGCTTGTTTAAACCGCTTGGTTGTATTATCACACCCAGACTGCTCTATACTAATTAATGGAAAAAGCGGGACGGCTTGCTTCTGGCTCAAATACTCACTAGAGGCTAACCAGTCAGCCATAATGAGTAATCCTTCCAGTATGACCGCTTGGGGCTGATTGATATCAGGTATTTCACTAGCAGCTTGATAACCAGACAAAGTCAGTCCATATTGAAATAACTCCTTTTGGACTTGTTTCCACGGCCTTTGTTCGTCAATATTTTTATCATGTTGGTAATAATTAGCGGTATAATTTTTAATTTGCCTTACAGGACTTTCGCTTTCTGGTTTACCATGGTGACCACCAATAATGGCATCGATTGACTCTGGCACTTTTAAGTCCTCAATAATTGCCTCACCAGCACGTGCATGTGGTGACTTACTGGAAGATGCTAAGTGCACTTCATCAAATTTAACAAATCCATTCCGGGTTAGTTGTGTTTTTAGCTGATCATCTAGTTCCGTATCATTATCATATGACGCTTTGCCTTGGAAAGCTGGAGTAGCCTTCCCAATATCATGGACGAAACCGACAAATTTAACTAACTTTTGCGTTTCTTCTTCCGATAACTTCCCCATAAGAATCTGCTTCTGCCCGTCACATAGCCACTGATTGAATAACCAGTTGATTGTATTTTGTGTATCTATCAAGTGGGTGATTAGTGGTAGCCAATATTGCTGACCATCTTCCGAACGTTTTTTTGCCCATAAAGACATTGCCTGCTTGGATAAAGTTATTGCCATTGTTTTTTTACCTAACCTTCCATAAGCTTTGCGGCCTAACGTATGATGCTTGCTTTCGAAATTCAAGATTCATTGAAACCTTTCAGCAAACCATTATCAAAATCTGGAAAAACGTATTGTATGTTACTCCTTTGTTTAGGATTATTTTTAAACTGATACTAGCCTTAAAATGAAAACCTTTTACCTTAATAATTACGTAATTCAACCAGAAAAACGTCTCTCTAGATACTTTTAGAATTTGTTCAAAGCGTTTTTAATTTTTGCTGGCAAGACTTCCTTCTCCAAAAGACAAGGATCATTGTTCTATAGTAGAAATTCATAGTACATACAGAACATAGTCGTAGTGACATTGTGAGTGTCTCAAAATCATCCCTACATTATGTGGGGAATACCAATTTTCTGGGTTAGCTCAATCGTTTCTTCATGGATCATCCCTACGTATGTGGGGAACACTGAAAGTCCTGATACTCTTGCTTAGTCTGCTTTAGGATCATCCCTACGTATGTGGGGAACACCAAATGCAATAAGTTAAAGATTACGAAGAGGGGGGATCATCCCTACGTATGTGGGGAACACCACAAAACAGCGCTTGCTTTTGATGGTTGTACAGGATCATCCCTACGTATGTGGGGAACACTGGAAAGATTTCTGGAATGGCATTGATGATTGGGGATCATCCCTACGTATGTGGGGAACACTCAAATTAAATTTTTTCTTTTTTATAAACCTAGGGATCATCCCTACGTATGTGGGGAACACAAAGTCGTTCAAACGATGACTGATAATCTTGACAGGATCATCCCTACGTATGTGGGGAACACCATTACTTTCGGCACACGCTCATATGATTGATGGGATCATCCCTACGTATGTGGGGAACACCTGGCTTAACGGTTGTACGTGATCCTACCTTGGGGATCATCCCTACGTATGTGGGGAACACTTTACCCTTGGAAATTTGGAGACAACTTACCAGGGATCATCCCTACGTATGTGGGGAACACTACTGTTTATTTATCGGCGACACGGTTGGCTAAGGATCATCCCTACGTATGTGGGGAACACTCGAACGCACGCAAATTGTTTATATTTTGTTAGGGATCATCCCTACGTATGTGGGGAACACTAGCTTGTGAACATTCTCAAGCCAACTTTCTAAGGATCATCCCTACGTATGTGGGGAACACACTAAAGAAATGCTGATATATCAACATTTCCGATTTGCAAAATCACAATTTTTTATTAGTTTTAATCTTTATTTGGAAATCATGTTTACGGGACACATTAGCAAATGATTTTTCATTACTAGAGTCCCAGCGCAATTAGTACGTCGTTCATTTTACCAAGCCGAGAACTCCCCCCCTTTCATTCAATTACATAGTCATATCAAAAATCCTCGGTTGGTACTTCAGTAAATCCCAATTCCGAGACTTGCATGATTGGATTATATAACACTTCACTAACCTCACTTTGTCCCAAGTAATAATTTCGTGTCCAAGCCTTCACCTTCCAACCTTCTGCTAGAGCACGTTCTCCACTTTTCTCAAGACCTGAAACAACTGAATTAGCCGCGTGACTTTTAGAAATATTCCGATTTTCTGTATACCACTGCAATGCATTTGCAACCGCACGATATGTAAAACTATTAATCTGTCCTACCGAGAATCGTTCCAGTAGCTGATTCAGAACCATTTTAGTCTTATCACCAACGTTGAAATCAAATCCTACTGCACTCATCCTATATAATAAGAATTCTTCAGCTTCTGATTCTGCTATCTGCTTCCATAATTGATAAGTTTCATATTTATCATCCAAGAATAGCTGTCTATCTGGGTACATTAGCCTGTTAATTAAACTACTTTCATCATCCTCGGTAGCAACTAATATTTGATAGCTTACTTGGGTCAAATAATATTGATTAGGAAAGTCTTCTTCTGTAAACGCTGATATTTTGCTAACACTTGCAGGCACAATTATCCCTCGTGCAATTAAATGCTGAAGAATCTCAGCAGAAAAATCAGATGTAGGTGCCAGTTTTGCTGCCGATGAACTTAACGGGGCAATAAATACTTGGTCTTCATCCATAAACCCTCTTATTAACGCCGAAAGGTATATTCGATCCCTCAACGATAACTTTTCTTCTTTAACTAATTTAAAATTTTCACGTTTATACGCTTCTCTTATCTTAGCCTTTTTTTCATGAAGCTCATTTTCTCTCTTTAACTTACAATTGTCACAATCACAATCTGGTTCATCCACATGTCCGCACAAAGGGCAAAATAAGGTCTCACCATAGCCCTGAAGAAACACCTCAAAATTAGTTTTTGATGGCATTTTTACTCTGAAGCTACTACCATCGTATGGACACTTCTTTTTCATCTCCACACATGGAAAATTCTTGTACAGTTTTGATGGAATAGTATTCAAATTAAAATTTTCGATTAACTTCGTCGCTGACAATTTATTCGAATAATACGCTTTCATTATTTTTATGATGGTAGCTTTGTCAACCTTCTGAAACACACTTCCAATTGTGTCAAAATCAAGCTTCACTTCATCAACATCGATACTCAAACAATCACCTTCACATAGCTTAACTTATTTAATGGCATCTCTTACAAACAATTACAATTGCATACCAATCAACTACCCGTTACTTAGCCTTTTTCACAAGAAAATCATCCCCGCCTCACGCAGGGAACACACTTAGACGTCTCAAAAAATCCTCTATCCCACCGGATCATCCTCTTGAAAACATAAAAAGGATCACAATTTTTAAACGTGGGTTAGAGTATCAATCGCCTAACTAGCACAAGTATAATCGCTGATTGACCACTTTTCAATAGTAATTTCTGCAATAATCTGTTTTACCTGATTACAAGTAGCACATCAAAGCAGAAAACTTTCATCACAACGAAAAAAGTGAACCAGCTACACGTGGACAAAATAGTTTAATTAGCATAGATAACCCCACCTAATCGCATCAGACTCTGATACGACTAGGTGGGGTTAATATTCTATTATTCTGACGACAACATAAAATGCTCATGCTGTCCGAATATCCATTTATCGTCAAGGTTCTTGATCCTAACCAGCAAGGATTCAAATTCCGTACCCATCCTAAATTGCGTCTGATTTGCGTCCGACCACTTATCTTTTCCTACACTAAATTAGAAATTTTTAAATGGCGAAACTATTTTCAACCAATCATCAAATACTTCCACTTTCACATTTGAATAAAGCCAATAGTCACGATGTGCTAATTAACAATTGCTTTACGAATTACTACTATGGGTAATCTCAACACTCTGATCGTTGGCCTTTCCCCGTAATCAGAACCTGACTGCGATTCACAAGATCCAAATAATTAAAAACATCATCAATTTGTTTAGTAATAGCCTTACTGAATTCACGTTTATCTCTGAAAGCTATAACGTCTATGCCTTCGTAGCTTAAAGCTTTTACACCACAGGGGTTTTGATCACTAACCAGTAAAGCAGCATCATTATAATGACCATCATTAATTTGTTTCAGAGCATTTTTATTGAAATCAACGTTTAAATCCTCAAAATCACATAAATTTATCCGCGAGTTATTTCTGATATTTGACTATCAATGGAAAGTGATATACGTTGAAAGCATCTTCTAATACTAAAATAAGGATGGTTATTACTAGTGAGCTATACAGAACTTGTAAAATCAGAAACACAGAGTTTAGATACTTATTTAAAATTAAATGTTGATAGAACCTTTCTAATCCCTTTTTCCCAAAGAAATTATGAATGGGGAAAACCAGAAGTTGAACGTTTATTTAATGACTTAACTTCTCTATACAGTAGCAATAAAGAATACCATATGCTTAACTTTTTCACTCTTTACCACGACGACAATAATAATTTAAGAATTTTTGACGGCCAACAAAGAACCGTAACCTGCATGCTAATTTTAGCAGTTATTGCTCAGAACCTACTAAAACAGGGGGATAAAGATGCCGCTAAACAAATCAGACAATCCTTTTTTGTTCAACACGATGCACTACGAACCAATAGTAAAATCCAAAAGAAATTAGCTTTCGACTCCGACGCTGATAATACTTTTTTTTACAGAGTTACTGATAATAAATTTAATTATATTATCAACAACTCAGAAGAGTTAAACAGCAATCAAAAAGCAATTTACTACAATCTACTTTATATCAACCATCTTTTTGAGGTGTTTTCAAATACCTACAAAGATCTTGACTTAACAAAACTAGCAGGTTTCATTCTAGATAAGACTTTACTAGTTGAGTTCGATGCATACAAAGAAGATATTGCATTAAATATGTTTGAATCACTTAATAATACTGGTAAAAATATTGAAAAGTATTATGTCTTAAAAAATGATATGGTTAAATGTTTAGGTGAGTCCGTGGTTAAGCCAAAGTGGAAGGAAATTGATTCAGCTCTAAGTGGATTAAATCATAAAAGCTTCTTAATCGCTACGGCTACTCTGTTCAAAGGAAAAACAAGTGAAAATAAAATATTAGAACATCTCTATTCAGGCAAAGATGTCAATGATAAGACTGACATGGATCAGTTGCTAGAACTATTACTACAAGCTTCAAAATGTTTTCTGAAAATATGTAACGAAAATCAAATGACAGATAGCAACAATAGGGACCTATCAAAATATAAGGATTACGTTAACACAATACATTTATTTAGTATGAAACAACATCGTCCCATTATCTTAGCGATGCTACTCCGAAAAAAAGGCTTAAAAGAAGTCAATGCTGTCCTAAAAGCAATTATTGAATTAACAATTAAAAACTTTTACTTTGGTGAACAGAAAGCTAACACTATTGAAACAAAGTTTGCAACCTATGCAAAAGGGGTCTACTCGTCTGAGCTAGATATTGATTCTTTAATCAAACAGATTAGAAATTTATGTATTTCTGATAACCAATTGATAGAATCCATCAAACAAAAACAATTTCCCCAAAATAATTCAAAAATTTCCTTTATCTTACGAAGTGTGTACAATTACGAATATCGTAACAATGAATTAGAAGTAAGTAGTTCTGGTAATGACGTTGAGCATATTTTACCTCAGACTCCGAAGGAAGATAGCCAATGGTTAAAATGGTATCCCGAAGAAGAAGAACGTAATAAATACACTTACAATATAGGTAACTTAACGCTTTGGCATAGTAAAGATAATCGCAGTGCCAAGAATGCCGAATTTAATGACAAAAGTAAAAAGTACGCTCAAAGTGGTCTTAAAGAAAATCGTAATATTTCTAAAAATGATAAATGGACTAGTTCAGAAATACGAAATAGAGCTGAACACATGGCTAACATAATTTGTACTATTTTTAATGAAGATTACGCCAAGATCGAATGACAATTTGTACAGTAAAGGCCCGGATACCCCGGGCCTTTACTGTACAAATCACCAATTGAAATGCAACTTCATAAATTCCAAGTGTCTAACATGTGGATACTTTTTTTGCCCCATTTACGGATACGGCGAAGCGTATCAGACAACTCCGCGATAATTTAACACATCAGCCTCGCTGAAGGCTCTAACAGGAGTACCCGAGTCCATCCCTTCAGGAACTAAGTATTCCCATCGACTCCGCGTATTGTTTGACATCTCTAAGACACAATGTACACTTATACACTACTGGTCTACCCAAAAAAATTAATAGTGAGGTAATTTCATCATGTCCAATCCAAACTTCGTATCTTATCCAGCCGTCTTTAGCCAAGTCGGCCACTCTATCACCGTAATTTTCCCTGATATCCTTGAACTATCAGTATCTGGTGAAAGTTATGCGGAAGCTATCGTCAATGCCACTGCTTCGCTAAAACATTACCTTGAAAAAAATAGTAACTCAACTCTAGCAAGCAAACCAGAATCACTCAAACATATGCGTGCTAGCTTTCCTGAGGATCTTGTGCAACTTGTAGCTGTCGAATTAAGAAACTAGACTGATTGCACATACACAGTTCATATCTAAGCGGGTATCATCCGGCATTTAAAAGTAATCTCCTCGTAAAAAATCACGAGGAGATTACTTTTGCTTTGGCTTGAAGTTGTTAAAACACCTTGTCTATAATATTGATTGTTTCCTTCTAGAGATGCCTTTATCTTCTTAGTTTTTCGTACTTACTTTGAGCAGGTTACCAAGGTACGATACCATCAATATCTGAAAATGTTCCAGAATCGGTTAACGCATCCGAAGTGGCCAATTCCACAGTCCGCGCCACACCCACTTGCACGGTCCGATTACCGCCACCACCACCAAAACTGGTGTCTACCCAACCAGGATTGACGGCGTTTACCGTGACAGGCGTTCCCTCAAGTTCAGCAGCGAGTTTGATGGTGAACATATTGACCGCTGCCTTAGAAGCCTGATAGCCAGATGCTTGTAGCTTGTGAATGCTGGTACTGGCATCGCTGGCCAGAGTCAATGACCCCACTGCACTGGAAATATTGATAATCCGGCCAGCCGGCGCTGCCTTCAAAAGTGGTAAGAAGACCTGTGTGACGTCGATCAAGCCAAAATAATTCACGTTAAAATCTTTCCGAATTGCGTCTAATGACAGTTCTGACGGCTTAGCCTCATGATCAACGGCAATACCCGCATTATTGATTAAAATATCTAAATTAGCGGTGATACTTTCTTTCGCGGCAACAATCGACTCATGATCGGTCACGTCTAATTGCACTGCCTGAGCTTGAACACCAGCAGCCTTGAGCTGTGCAACAGCGGCCTGTCCACGAGCTAAATTCCTAGAACCAACATAGATATATTGGCCTCAAACCAAGTTCTAGGGCTAATTCGTAACCCATCCCACGATCAGCACCAGTAATTAATGTATTGATAGTCATATCCATAGCTCCCTTTTCTGTTATGATGGACCTACTATATCAACCTAACGTAACGGGAGGTCAAGCCAAAATGGATAATAATCAATTGATGCGGATCGGTGAATTTGCAAAAGCCGCTAATGTCACTATTCGAACAGTCAGATATTACTTAGAATGTGGCTTATTACCACCAGAAAAGCGCAATGAAAATAATCAACGGATTTTTAATGATGAAGACCTACACTGGATAACTAATTTACATTATTTGCGAGAAGCTGGTATGTCAATTGTTGAATTACAATACTACACCACCTTAGTACGTGAAGGCGATAGCAGCTTACCTCAACGAATTGAATTAATGCGCGAACAGCGTAAGCAAGTCATTGCTTCGATTGCTGATAAGCAGGAACAGCTGAAAGTGATTGATCATAAGATTGAGCGGTATTTAGCTGGAGACAGTACGGTGATGTGAGCAACATAAGTAAACAGGCCTCGAAATCATCGAGGCCTGTTTACTTATCGTATTGTGTTACTTGTGATACGGACTCCCAATATTAATCATGAATGCCCGATAAACCTGTTCCGACAGCACTAACCGCATCAACTGGTGTGGCAGCGTGAAACGGCCAAACGAAATCTGAGTATCCGCCCGCTTTAACACCTCTGGATCTAAACCAAGCGACCCACCAATCACAAAATCAATATCGCTGTGACCATACGTCGTCAACTTATCAATTTCCGCCGCGAACTCTTCACTTGTGCGTTCCTTTCCCTTAATCGCCAAGGCGTACACGTAATCGCGGTCCTTGATTTTTTCCAGAATTCGCTGGCCTTCCTTTTCCATCACGTTAGCCATCTCTGCGTTACTTAATGACTCCGGCGCCTTTTCATCCGGAACCTCGACAATTTGGAATTTTGCGAATTTACTCATTCTTTTCGCATATTCCGCAATCCCCTGTTTAAAATATTTTTCCTTCAATTTACCCACACAGATAATTTTGATGTTCATAATTTACCACCTTTACACAAGTTATGCACATGGTTATCCACAGGTGCATAACTCACTATTCTATATATTGTGTTGAACGTGTGTTTGCCACAATATTTATTTGCACCTAGTTTGTCAAGCCATCTCCGACTTATCCACAGTTATCCACCGCAACATTTGTTCGCCGGTTTCGGTTACAAATCCCATTATATCAGGTATCTGCTCACCAAAAAACTTTTTTTATAAATTTAATCCACAGGTACCATTTTCATCTGTGGATAACTTTTGAACAAGCCAAATTCCCATGGTTGCGCCTGTTAATAAACGCTCATTAATTTTAGCAGATTTTATCCCCGAAGTTATACACATTTTACGTCCATCATAAAACTTGCAAAAAATGGTCGCTTGTAGCTCGTCTATTTTCGTTCGGCTTTTAAATTTAAGTTGGCGGTTTCATCCCCAATTTCGCCTTTATTTGAAACCTTATTCTTCGGTTTTTCCTAAATTCACTCCAACGCACCGTTATAACTTGCCTCGCCACCTCGACCAATCAAGCTTTCTCCCACTCACCACGGCATCTCAAAACTAGACCAGTCGCAAAAAAAGCGCACCTGAATGTTAAAAACACTCAGGTGCGCTTATGAAAATCTCATTTTTAGTTGCTCTGTTTACTTAACGCTTTGGTAGTTTCGGTCAACTTCATGTTCGTTGTCTTGAGTTTCCCGTTATGATAATACTTTACACTAACCGTATCGTTTACAGAATGGGCGTACAAGGCCGTCCGCAAGGTTGCTAAGCTCGTAACCTTCTTACCACCCAGCTCGGTGATCACATCGTACTTGCTAATCCCCGCAGCCTTCGCTGGCGAACCGGAGTAGGTCTTCATAATAACGACCCCGCTCTCCACGCTAGTCGGTAATTTTAAGACCGACTTGCGGTCACTCTGCGAGATGTTAGACAAGTTGTACGTTGCCACACCTAACGCGGGCCGGACCACTTCACCGTTTTTCACCAATTCATTGATGATCTTTACGACTTCGTTACTTGGAATGGCAAAGCCCATCCCTTCAACGCTAGTCCCAGAACTGTCAGAAGACAGCTTCATCGAGTTGATCCCGACGACTTGACCAGCCAAGTTAAAGAGCGGCCCACCGGAGTTCCCAGGGTTAATCGCCGTATCCGTTTGAATAACAGTGGCGTAACCGGTCTGTTGTCCCGACGTATTCGTCGTCGCAACGGTCCGTTTCTTAGCGGAAATAATCCCTTCCGTTAAGGTCGTCGCGTAGTTTGAACCTAGTGGCGATCCAATGGCTAAGGCCGTTTCACCGACTTCAATACTATCGGAGTTCCCGAAGCTTGCCGTCTTCGTTACCTTAGAAGAGTTGATCTTCAAAACGGCTAAGTCGGTAACGGAATCGGTCCCGACGATTTTCGCCGTTAATTTAGTGCCATCACTCATAATGACCCGCACCGCGTTGGATCCACTCACCACGTGATTATTCGTGACGATGTAAGCGGCGTTACCGCTCGTCTTGTAGATCAGTCCAGAACCTTCGCTGTACTCTTGTAACTTACTGTTCGAGCTTGAGCTGGAACTAGACCCATCACTGTCGGACGATCCATCGTCACCACCCAGAATACCGCTCCAACCACTAGAAGTACTCTGTTTTTGTAAATTAATAACTGAAACCACCGCAGCTTTGTTATTCTTGTAAACCTTAGTGGCTTGCGAACTAACGTTAACTTTGACGTTAGTCGTGGAAGTTGAACCCGACTTATTTGAGCCGGTCGGTACGCTAGTTGTTGAAGTAGCGACGTTATTACTTTGGAGATAATTAATCCCGCCATACGCCGCACCACCACCGATTAACCCGGCGACAAGTGCGGTTACTGCAACTTTGATCAATGATTTATTGGCCATAATGACGCGTCGAAACGCGATCCCTCCCTACTAGTACTGATTTTAATTCTATTTTAGCTAACAATTATGATTTTTCTATGACTGAATATTAGTGTAAATATTAAATCAGTATTATAGTGTCACCAGTTTAGTCGCTTGTTCAGGGTCAGTATCGTAAAGTTGGAAATCATGTTCGACCCCAAAATCGTGTTCTTTCATCATTGACGCCACCGTTAAGTGGGCCAATGACTTCATATTATTATCCTGACTCCGGTGTCCTAAGTAAATTCGCTTGGTACGTCGGCCAATGACGTCCATCAACGCGTTGGCGCCGTCTTCATTGGACAAATGCCCCTCATCGCCTAAAATGCGTTGCTTGAGCGGCCATGGATAACGTCCCATGCGCAACATTTCCAAATCATGATTGCATTCAAACAGGTAACCATCAGCGTCACTGATGACCCCTTCAACATGTTCAGAAACATAACCAGTATCCGTAATAATCACAAACGATTTACCGGCATGGTGAAGTTCATAAAACTGTGGTTCAGCCGCATCGTGTGACACACTGAAAGATTCAATGTCGAGGTCGCCGAGACCCAGCGTTGTATCCGGATCAAAAACGTGACGCAACTCAGGTGGTACCTTACCAATTCGGTTGGCCATGGCGTCCCAGGTTCCCTGGTTCGCATAGACGTCTAACCCGTATTTGCGCGCTAAGATGCCCGCCGAATGGCAATGGTCCGTGTGTTCATGTGTGACAAATAGACTGTCGACTTCATTGATATCGCGTCCAATTGACTGCATTAAATTGGCAATTTTTTTACCGCTTAACCCTGCGTCAACTAGGACTTTATGTTCGGGCGTCTCAATATACGTGACATTGCCGGTACTCCCGGACGCCAGAACGCTCACTTTCATTTCATCTGTTGCTAACTTTAATACCATTATTAGGTTCTTCCCATCTCTGAAATCCGCTACTATCTTTACATGATACACGCTTTTCACAGTGTTGAAAAGCAAGCGCCCCGCTAGCCACCGTATTATAAAATTGGTTATAACTCAATATTACTGGGCGCTAAAAAGGACCGTGACCACCGTCACAGTCCTTTTGCTTTTAATATTCTGAGTTCCAAACCATACCCGTTGCCGTTTCGATTGCGGCGGTCTCGTTCTCCGTCGAACTAGCCGCACTCGCACTCTTCATCGACGCCCCCGTAAAGGCGTTGATCCGGTGCAAACTGACATTGGAACTATTTTTACTTCGAACCGCAAAGATCCACGTTGGCACGTACACGCTACTATCTTTTAACTTCAATAATCGCGAGTAACCTAAGCGTCCCCAGACAATGCGTGAGTTATTGGAGACCTGGTTATATTGGTACAACGCCACCATGGCCTTCTTTTCACTGATTGTCACGGCCTTTTCACGCAACGTCTTCACGTTGTTCACGTAACTCTGCGTATAACCAGTCAACTGATTATTTTTATTAACAAATAGGTGGATCTGACCAGTTCCCGTCAGAATTTCACCATCGGCAACTTTCTGGACAAAAACGTGATCTCCGCTAGATGACAGCGACGCGTCGTACACGTACTCATCACCATGAATAATGTTTGACGGCTGCTTCATAAACATCGTTAAATCGGATTTCATATTATCCGTACTCATCGATCTGGCCGTTCGCAACGTGCTAGTCAATTTACCGACACTTTGCATCCGGACGTTCTGTTCAGTTAGCTGACTTAGGTGCTGCTTCAGCCCACTTTCATTGTTACCGGCAATATAGTAGCCGGTACCTTCCTTCGTGTCCGGATTTTTAAAACTAATATTATCCGCGCGCATCTCACTAATAATGGTCGTCGCCGTATCACTGGATGACTTCGTTGACGTGGTCGAACTCGTTTGCACGAACATGAACACTAAGAACGCATCCAGCACCACAAACGCGGCTAAGAAAATCCACTCAATTCTCCGAAAATTCATGCGTCCGCCCCCTTAAGATCCGCTCAGCATCGACGTATACGTTCGCCAACTACCATTGTAGTAAACGTAATACGTCGGCGTCAGGTCAATCACTAGTTTGGATGACTTGTTTTGCGACCACTGGTAGCCTAATTCAATGCTACCAATCTTATTATTTTTATAACCGGCTGCAATCAGCTTCTTGAGCACGCTGGTCGAGCTTGGCAAAGTCACCGATTGCTTGTTCCCGGTTGTTGGTACGGGCACTTGCAGGCTGTACAGTGAGAAGTAGTAACGGTCGAGACCGTTAGCCGTCAACTGAATGCGGACATCCCCATTTTCCGTTTGATTAAAAATTGGGAATCCTTCCACGTAGCTGCGGTAAATAACACTACTACTGGTCGAATCGTAGCCGTAGTAACGGATGTTGTCCATCGGTACCCCTAATGAGACCAGGTACTTATAACTCTTCTTTAGCTGGCTCGCTAGCGACATCTTCCGGGTATCCCCGGAGTCACTGTAATCTTCGAAGTAAACGGTCCCGAGCTTCGGATTAACGGTCATGCGCTTAAAGCTGCCCGTCGTGTACTCCTGCTTACCATTACGGTTATGCACGGAGACCGTCGAGTTCCCATCCGCATCGAGTAAGCGGTTGGCGATTTCACTAGCCGCAGATTTACTCATCAGGTAACTGTATTGCTGCATTTTGACCGTATCCGTGTAATCCAAATAGGTCGCATTGTCTTCATACGTCATTTTAACGGCAATCGCCTTGACCTTATCCGCTGCTAAAACCTTATCGAGCGAACTAAGCGACTTCTTCCGCAACCGCACACTATAAATTTCATGATGATTATCATTCAACAAATAAATGTGGTCAGTATCATGAATCGGAATCACGATGCGACTAAATTCAGACGACCGAAAACTCCGTAAATTCTGATTAAAAACGGTATTAAACATACTAATCGTGACGCTATCCGGGAAATTTAAAACGTACGAATCTTCCCCGTTGAGTAGCGCCGTGTAGCTACTAGCCGACGTCACGCGAACCTTAGAGATACTTTCCGCGTGCCACTTGCTGAGCTGATCTTTAAATTGGCTAACTAAACTGACATTCTTGTTAATCAAGAGGGCCTGTTTCCCATTAGAATCCGTTCGAATCAGCTGCGTTGGCAAGTAAATGTCGTCGACCGTCCGCGTCGCTAACGTTGAGTTTGACGACGTGGTACTAACCTTACTTTCACGTTCATAACGCGACGGGTTCATCCAAATATAAACGGATAACCCGACACTTAGAAGAATCAGGGCCGTGAGTGCGATTGGTAACAATAAGCGTCTAACCTTGTGAGTCGTCATCCCAAAGATCCTCCTCTTCATAAGGTTCGTAAGGCAAGGAAATGTAGAACGTCGAGCCCTTACCCTCTTCACTGTCGACCCAGATCCGACCGCCTAACATTTGCACAACTTCTTTGGAAATTGCCAAACCTAAGCCAGTCCCACCTTGAGCCCGTGAACGTGCTTTGTCGACCCGGAAGAATCGGTCAAAGACGTGGGTCAAATCGGCCCGCGGAATCCCTAATCCTTGGTCACTAATGCTAATGATCACTTGGTTATGGGTCTCTAGTAAACGACAAGTCACGACCCCACCATCTGGTGAATACTTGATGGCGTTATTCATGATATTATCCAAAACCTGCGTAAATTTATCCGTATCGATTTCGACCCACAGATCCCGCTTCGTAAATTCACGTTTAATCGTGTAATACTTAGCTGGATTATCATCTTTTTTCAAAATCATATCGAACCGATTTAAGACGTAGTTAAACATCTCGTTGATATTAACGAGTTCCATATCGACCCTAGTCGTCCCGGAATCCATCCGTGACAAACTCAACAGTTCGTTGATCATCCGGATCATCCGGTCCGTTTCTTCTTGGGTCACCTTTAAAAAGCCCGGTGCGACTTCGGGATCTTTCCACGCACCGTCGCTTAAAGCTTCAATGTAGCTCCGTAAACTCGTCAACGGTGTCCGCAACTCGTGCGACACGTTGGAAACGAACTGTTTACGGTCATTATCGATTTTTTGTTGTTCAGTAACATCGTGTAACACGCAGACTAGACCACTAATAAACCCGGATTCACGCTGAATCAGCGAGAAATAGGCGTTCAAAATCAAGTCATGTTCATTCGATGAGAAATCAAGCATCAATTCATCCTGATTTTCGATCAAGTCACGCAGGGAATACTCATCACGAATCTTTAAAACGTCCAAGATCGAGTTGCCAATGGCCTTTTCAGCGACCACGTCCACAAAATCCGACGCCGTTTCATTGATGATCGTAATATTTCCCCGGCGATCCGTCGCAATCACCCCGTCACTCATGTGTGACAGGACACTGTCCAACCGGCGGCGTTCCGCTTCAGTGGACTCTTGCGACTCTTCGACCCGAATCGACAAGTTATTGATGGCTCTCGCCAGTTGTCCCAGTTCGTCATCGCTATAAACGCGCACTTGCCCAGCGTAATCGCCACGCGCGATTCGTTGCGTCTGTTGCTTCATTTCTTCAATTGGTCGGGTAATTGCCCGGGCAATGATAATGGCAATGCCTAGCCCGAGCACCATGGCCACTAGCGACGCGGCCACAAAGATCCCCATAATGGTATTGATCGTACTATAGACGGACTTCATATTCGCCCGGACGTACAGTACCCCGACCAGCTGACTATTATTCCCCGTCGAACTCGACGTGTAGAGGGGCACGATTGAAACGTAGTATCGACCATTATTTTGCGTATCATAAGTGTTCTTGGTATAGGAACGATTATTATAGATTGCGTTTTTGACGTTACGGTCAGTTGTCTTCTGACCAACGATTGTCTGATCATTGACATCATTAGTTCCGCGAATGGTCCCTTTGCTATCAATGACTCGAATTTCATCGATATTGGCATAGTTGTAATTCGACAGAATCGTCTTGATCTGAGTATTTGCTTTAGTCGTATTATTCGACGATAACTGCTCCGCCAGTGAATTATCCACGTACGTTGGAATCTGAACCGTGGACTTGAACTGGCGAATGTTGGTCGATTCTAGTTGCCGCACAAAAATGGCGCCAACAATTTCTAAAGTAATCAGTAACAATAACGCAAACACAAGCGCAATCTTAAAATTAATCGACTTAAAAAAGTTCTTCCGTTTAAATCTCAACACGGTTTAACGACCTCTACTCATTATCAGGATTGCGTAGGTAGTAACCCACCCCACGACGAGTGACTAGCCACTTTGGATGACTAGGGTTATCTTCGACCTTTTCACGTAAACGCCGAACTGTCACGTCCACCGTCCGGACGTCACCAAAGTAATCGTAGCCCCAAACAGTTTGTAACAAGTGTTCCCGCGTCATCACTTGGCCGATATGTTGACCCAAGTAATGCAAAAGTTCAAATTCACGGTGGGTTAACTCAATGTTTTCCCCACGCTTAGAAACCATGTAAGCTTCTGGGTGAATGACTAAGTCACCAATTTCAATGTCTGAATTTTCTTCAACTTCGGCTGGTTGCGCAGCGGGGGTACCTTGACGGCGTAAATTTGCTTTAACCCGTGCGACTAATTCCCGGTTAGAAAACGGCTTCGTAACATAATCATCCGCACCGAGTTCCAGACCAAGCACTTTATCTAATTCCGAATCCTTTGCCGTAACCATAATGATTGGCATATCGTAGTTTTTCCGTACTTGGCGGGCGACTTCCAAACCATCCATCTTAGGTAACATCAAATCTAACAAAATCAAATCCGGGTGAACTTCTTCAACCTTTTGCAAGGCTTCCTCACCATCGGCGGCGACGTGGACTTCATAACCTTCTTTGGTTAAGTTAAACTTCATGATATCTGAGATTGGTTTTTCATCATCAACTACTAAGATTTTTTTCATAACGATTCTTCCTCCTTAGGGGAAAACAGGTTCATTTTTAAGTTTATTGGGTGTTGCTTCGATAAATTACGGAAAATCAAAAGGTCTTTCCGTGTCAGGTTGGCTAAAAAAATTATTTTCAGCACTGTTTTTAGTATATCACAAATAACGTGAGCTTTCTTTGCATAGAAACCCCCGTAGCTCTAGTATTTCCCGGGAAATTGTCCGTTCGTTTAAGTAATCGTTTTCACCAGCTTTTTAATAAAAATTAGCAAGTTTTGAAAAAAAATTCAGAAATAGTATTGCCAGAGTCCCGAATTCATGATATTATATTTTTCGTTGAGTTGTTACATTTTATGGGCAGTTAGCTCAGCTGGCAGAGCAACGGACTCTTAATCCGTGGGTCCAGGGTTCGATCCCCTGACTGCCCATCATATGACCATTAATCAGTTTTCACGCCGTGATTATCCACCGTGGAAGCTGATTTTTTTATGCACTTTTTATTCAAATCGTCCCCTCGCTGGCTTTGCGTTTAATGAGCATAACGTATGACTTTACCGTTGCGTTCCGGCATACTGACATTAAGGGGATGATGAACCATGCAACATACCACACGTCAAATCGCATTACATATGATCCAGACGGCCCCCGTCTTCACCCTCGCAACGATTGATACCAACGGCTTCCCAACCATGGTCGCGTTAAGTCCGATGCCAACACACCGCAGTCTCGAAGAATTGTTCTTCTATACTAGTCGGCAAACAACGACGGCACAAAATATTCGGGCTAGCAAACGCGCGAGTCTATTTTGCTATAATCTTAGCGACTATTCTTCGGTGATGCTAAAGGGGCACCTGACTTTTGCGGGAATCGACGCGTTTGACCAAGATTGGCACTTAGAACTCAACGCCTTTCAACGGCGCCTCAATTACAAGGATCCGGTCATCTTACGATTTCAAACGAGTGCGGTCAAAGTACGTCAAATGATGATGATGGATCATTTAGAATTACTTGATCAGCCACTGGATTAATTAAATCCTTCCGATACTGATCTACTGCCATCACCAACGACTGAGAAATAATTCTCAGTCGTTTTTGTTTATTCACTTTTATAAGTAACTGCCGTTTATTCCCGCTAACGCGCGCGTTGACACCACATTGTTTGCAGGCGTTCAGTAAAGAGTCTAGGCTTGATATTAGGATCTTTATTTTAATTTTTACGTATACTGCTACTTTTTTAGTAACCGAATTAAGGAGTGTAAACTTATGCAATTAATTAGATTACGCATTGAAAATGACGCAATGGATATCACCTATCACTCAGACGCCGACCACCCGGAGACAGCCCATTACCTGATTGCTTATAATCCCGAACAGTCGATTGGCGAAAACTTAGAAAATATCAAAGTTCGCCTCGCAGGATTGCACTTTGACGCTGCCATTCTGGATAACGGCTTAGATTACCCGTTTTCGGACACGATCGTTGGCGTTAACTACGAGCGGATTGACGTGGGCCTGGCGTTAACAAACCTGTTAAACATTCCGGTCGTCAGCGCCACCACCGTTCGAAAGATCGGCCTCGATAAAGCCATTCAGCAAAAGGTCCATTACTTACAGTGGCACCTGGATTACTACGGTCAGTACTACGGTGTCCGTAATAACGGCCAAGAAGCCATGCTGACCGTCGGCAACGGCTATTTTGGGGTTCGCGGGGCCTTCTTAGAGAGCCACGCAGATAAAGATAATTATCCCGGAACTTACGTTGCAGGCGTCTTTGACACCGAAACAACTAAAATTCACGATCACGACGTTACCAATGAAGACCTCGTCAACTTACCGAACGCGCAGTTCATGACCTTTGGCGTTGACCACCAACCCCCTTTTACGCTCAACCAACGCGAGCTCCAAGACGTTTACCGCAGTCTTAACCTAAAAACTGGGCTGCTCACAACGACTAAGATCATTCAACTCGCCTCTGGCCACCAGCTTCAAGTGGTCTCTAAGAAAATCGCTAACATGAAAGACTGGCACCGCTACAGTATTCGCTACCAAGTCACACCACTCAACTTCTCAGGTTCATTACAAATCTATTCAGAAATTGATGGAAGCGTTGTCAACAGCAATGTAAGTCGGTATAATGTTTTTGACCAGCAACACCTTCACACGCTTGGGATCGAGTCACACGCTAATACCGTGTACTTATCCGGTGAGACCCGTTCATCGCACATTAATTACACGCTCGGCGCGCAGTTAACGAGTCCTGACATCAAATCACCGCAGGATTTCAAAAGCAGTGAGGAGCCTCAGGGCGTTCGTCAGAGCGTTTCGCTCCACGTTCAAGCTGGTCAAACCTATACGTTCGATAAGAATGTTGTCATTGCCACCAGCAACGCCCAGGATGATCCCCAACTATCCCGGGTCAGTGCCGAGCTGAACCAGTCCAGTTTTGACAATACGGTCAAAGCCAGCACCACTTACTGGGATCAGACGTGGCAGGACGCGGATATTCGCATCCATGGCGACATTACGAGTCAACGAATGGTGCGGGTCAATATTTACCACAGTTTCGTATCCGCAGCTGCCGTTGAAAGCGGACAATTGGATGCTTCCGTTGGCGCCCGGGGCTTACATGGAGAAGCCTACCGGGGCCACGTGTTCTGGGATGAAATGTTCATTTTACCGTTCTACACCTTGCACCGCCCAGAATTAGCGAAGCAACTGTTGTTATACCGTTACCGGCGACTTCCCGCGGCACGTAAAAATGCGCAGGCCGAGGGCTTTAGCGGTGCGATGTATCCGTGGCAATCCGCTCATAAGGGTGATGAACAAGCGCAATTTACCCACTTGAATCCCCTCACGGAAAAATGGGACCCGGATAATAGCCGTCTCCAGCGCCACGTCTCTTTAGATATTGCTTATAACGTTTGGTTTTACTACCACACCACGCATGATAAGAAGTTTTTACGCCACTATGGCATGGAAATGTTACTTTCAGTCGCGGCGTTTTGGATCAGTAAAGCCACCTATGATCCAAAAACAGATCGTTACAGCATTAGCGGCATCATGGGACCTGATGAATTCCATGAAAATTACCCGAACAGTGCTGAAACCGGTCTAGCTAACAACGCTTATACCAATATCATGGTCGTTTGGCTATTTAACACCATTAGTAAACTGCGCACCGTCTTGGATGACACTGACTATCAAAAAGCGGCTGAAGCAGCTGATTTTAGTCAGGAATTAGCAACTAAGATGGACGCAATTGGACACAAACTAACACTTGAAATCAATCAGAGCGGGATTATCGCACAGTTTGACGGGTACTTTAACCTGCCGACCTTGGACTTCCGGAAATACCGGCAAAAATACGGTAATATTTCGCGGATGGACCGAATCTTAAAGGGTGAGGATAAAACACCCGACGCCTACCAAGTTGCAAAACAAGCCGACGCACTGATGGCTTTTTACAACTTCGACGTAACAACCGTTCAAGATTTAATCAAAAAGATGGGCTACCAGCTTCCTAAGGAATACTTAACCCATAATATTCAGTTCTACCTCGCACGAACGACCCACGGTTCAACACTGTCACGAATCGTATACGCGGTTTTAAACCAACTGGATGAAAACTACGACGACGCATGGCAACTCTTCTCAGAGGCGCTTGTTTCCGACTACTACGACATTCAGGGTGGGACGACCGCTGAAGGAATTCACCTTGGCGTAATGTGCGCCACTTTGAACCTAACGACTCGTAATTTTGGCGGTGTCAGTCCGTTTGGAAGTCACTTGAAAGTTGACCCAGAATTGCCAGATCAGTGGCATGGTCTAAAATTCAAGCATTGCTTCCAGGGCGTTCACTATACCTTTAAGATTAGCCATACCAAGGTCTGTGTGATTGCGGATCAAGCCTGTGAGATTCAAATTGCTGGCAAAAAATATCAATTAAAATCAAAGAAACCACTAACTGTGGCCTATGTTAATCACTAGGAGGAAGCAATCACAATGACCAAATTTGCAGATATTAAAGGATTCGTTTTTGACTTAGATGGTGTCATCACCGACACTTCTGTTTTTCACAGTCAGGCTTGGCACCAAGTTGCCGATAAAGTCGGTGTGAAGTGGGATGATGACCTCGCCAACGCCTTGAAGGGAATTGGCCGGATGGATTCTTTAAACCTGATCCTCGCTAAGGACCACAAGGAAAATGACTTTACCGAGGAAGAAAAGGTCGCACTGGCCACCGAAAAAAACGACAACTATTTAAAGCTCGTTAACCAGATGACGCCTGCTGACATTTTACCCGGAATTCAAACATTCCTTGAAGATTTAAAGGCTAAGGGGTACCTGCTTTCATTAGCCTCAGCTTCGAAAAACTCACCACTCGTTTTGAAAAAGTTGGGCTTGGGTGAGTACTTCCCTAAGTCCGTTGATCCTGCGACTTTAAAGCACGGCAAGCCAGATCCTGAAATTTTCCGGCGCGGGGCTGAGATCTTATCCCTAGACCCAGCCGAATGTATCGGGATTGAAGACGCCGCTGCCGGCGTGCAATCCATCAACGGTGCCGGTGAAACTTCCGTCGGCATTGGCGATCCGAAAATTTTAGCAGCCGCTGACATTAACTTTACCGAGACAGCACAGTTAAGTTTGGCTAATATTAAAGCAGCGCTGGGCTAAATATTTTAAACCAATAACAATCTTGGAATTTACCTTAAAACACGCCACCGAAGGGAATTAAAATCTCTCAGGTGACGTGTTTCTTTTTAGTCGTCAAAAACTATGGTACATCCCCTTTTAGCTCACTTTTTTAAAAAAACTAATAAGCCGCGCCATGGCTAAAGTCTAGAATATGGTTAAACAATTTTAAATCCAAATTAGACTGCCATTTGTCGAAAATAATTAATAAAGGGTTGCATATCTAAAAATGTTGTTTTATTATCTATGTAAGCGTTTTATATAACTTAAACAAAAAAATTTAGGATTGTTACTCAAAACTCTTTGAGGCATTACCTTCACTACTAACCTAGGAAGGATTGTGCCCTGAAGAGTTTTTTTGTATAGGAGGTATTAGAAAATGTTTGGATTAAAAAAGAAATCGAGTTTTAAGGTCGTCGCACCAATCTCCGGTGTTTGCCAACCACTGACTACGGTAAACGATGACGTATTTTCTAAAAAGATGGTTGGTGATGGTTTTGTCCTGAAGCCTGACGAAACTGCTAACACGGTCGTTTCACCAATTGATGCAACGGTAGAAATGTTACCCGATAGCAAACACGCCATTGGAATTAAATCCGTTAACACGCCAATCGAATTACTGGTACACATTGGCCTGGATACCGTTAAGTTAAACGGAACGGGGTTTAAAGCATTGGTTAAACAAGGTGACCAAGTCAAAGCCGGTCAACCCGTTATTAAATTCGATCCTCAGGTCATGGCCAAACAAAAGCTAGACATGAGCACGATGGTCATCTTTACTGCTGGGTATCAACAACCTATCGACTTAGGCAGTAAATACCAGCAGCAAGTCACTGCCGGACAAACCTTGCTGATAGCTAAATAAACATCTAAATAATCAAACGATGGGAGGTGAATAGTTTGTTGGTAATTAAAAAGATTAATAATAATGTCGCAGTTTGTCGAGATAATAACGACGACGAGTTAGTCGCATTCGGTAAAGGGATTGGCTTTCAAAAAACGCCTTATGAATTAACAGATATGGGTAAAATTTCAATGACCTTTTATAAACTCAACTTGCATTATTATCAATTATTAAAAGAAATCCCCGAAAACATTTTTGAAGTAAGTGCGGAAGTTGTTGCTCAAGCACAGCAACAAATACCGCGCGACTTGAATCCCAATATGGTTTTTAGTTTGGCCGACCATATTAATTTTGCAATTACGCGTCTTCAACAATATCAAAATATGAAATTACCCTTTTCGTATGATGTTCAGCAATTATATCCAGATGAAACAAAAATGGGAAAACTCGCTGTTAAATTAATTCGACAACGGCTGAAAGTCCATTTACCGAGTTCTGAAGTAACCGCGATTGCCATGCATTTTGTTAATTCGCAATCAGTAAGTGAAACAGCAGACGACAAAGACTTTACAGAAGAACTCATCGATCAAGCTACACAAGTTATTGAACAGAATTTCAAAATCCATATTGATCGTCAGGGGTTCACTTACAACCGCTTTACCATGCACGTTCGCTATTACCTTAAACGAATTCAGGCGGATGAAGTATTGACCGAAGACGAGAATACAACATTATTCAAAGCCATGAAAGATGAGTCCCCCGCAATTTATCAATGTGCTAAAACAATTGCTACTAAAATTGATGGACAACTGAGTACTCACAGTAGTAACGACGAAATATTTTATTTGATGATTTATATCAAACGGATGTTAAACAAATCTATGGATACAACCAATGAGGAGACTTCAAAATGAGTAATAAAGATTCACAATATGAGAAAACCGGTCAAGCTGTATTGACCGCAGTTGGCGGGGCCGCCAACGTTACATCGGTGACACACTGCATGACGCGCCTACGTTTTAATCTAAAAGATGCTAGTGTCCCTAACGATGATCAAGTCCGTGAAATTAAGGGCGTTATTGGGGTGGCACGTGCAGGCGGACAATACCAAGTCATTATTGGTCAAACTGTTGATAAAGTTTATGACGCTGTTTGTGCGGCCGGAGACTTAACTCGGAATACACCAATTAATGAAAACTTGGACGCTAATCAGCCTAAAGAAAAACTAACTTGGAAATCAGCTGGATCATTAATCTTAAATAAATTAGCTGGCTGTTTAACCCCCTTAATTCCAATGTTAATCGCAGCTTCAATGTTTAAAATGTTTGCCGCAATTTTCGGGCCTAGCATGTTAAACCTAATTAGTGCAAATAGCGACCTATACAAGGTATTCACGTTTGTTGGTGATGCTGGTTTCTATTTCTTCCCTATTGTTCTAGGCTATACAGCTTCAAAACAATTCGGTACGTCAGCAATCGTCTCAATGTTTTTAGGGGCAATTATGATTGACCCTAACTTGATTAAAATTGTGACCGCTGGCAAAGCCTTCTCAGTGTTCGGCATCCCAATGAGCTTGGTTAATTATTCCAGCACTGTCATTCCAATTATTTTATCTGTATGGGTTATGTCCTACGTTGAGCGTTTCTTCAAACGCTATATTTCCGAAGCACTGAGTACTATTCTGGTACCCACTTTAACCATCATGGTCATGGTTCCAGTCAGCCTTTGTCTGCTTGGCCCCGCCGGTAACTTTATCGGTAATTACATCTGTGAAGCTATCTTAGCCTTCGGTAAAATGGGTGGCATTCCAAGTATCATTGCGATTGCGGTCATTGGTGCCCTTTGGGAAATCTTAGTTATGACCGGGATGCATTTATTAATGATTACAACTATGATGATGATTTTTGCTCAATCCGGGCATGAAAATTTTGTCACTTTAGGTGCAGTTGCTGCTAGCTTATCCGTTGCCGGAATGTGTTTAGGTACTGCTCTACGCTTAAAGGACAAAGATCAACGAACTTTAGCTTGGGGCTACTTAGTTGCTAGCTTAATTGGGGGTGTTACAGAACCCGGCTTATACGGGATTGCGGTTCGGTACAAGCGCCCATTCATCGGTATGATGATTGGTGGATTCTGCGGTGCCTTATACGCCGGAATTGCCCACATTACCGCTTATGTCATGGTTCCCGTTGCCAACTTCTTAGCGCTAACCGCCTATGTAGGTGGCAATTCCGTCAATATAATCAATGGGGTTTTAAGTGGTGTGATCGCATTTACCGCTGCGGCAGTAGCAACGTATTTAATCGGGGTTGAATCAAAACCAACTAGTATTACTGATACATCAAAAGATTTTAAATTAGTGGAGGCTTAGTTTATGACTAAAGTGATTGTACGTGCAGATGATTTAGGGTACTCGGAAGCCGTTAACTTAGGTATTGAAAAAACGGTTAAAGATGGCATCATCAATAACGTTGGTGTGATGGTCAATATGCCAGCAACCCAGCACGGGTTAGATTTGCTAGCTGGTACAAACGTTTGCTTAGGCTGTCATACCGTTATTTGTGCCGGTCGGCCGTTAACCGATCCTAAACTAATTCCAAGTATTACAACGCCGGATGGTTATTTTAAACCCTCTAAAGTCTATCGAAGTGCCAAACACGACTTCGTTAACCTAGATGAAGTTATTATCGAAATTGAAGCGCAGTATCAGCGTTTTGTCTCGCTAACTGGTCACAAGCCTGGCTATTTTGAAGGTCACGCGGTCGTCAGTGATAACTTTATTAAGGGGTTACAACTAGTTGCAGAGAAACATGATGTTCGGTTTCTGAATTTCTCATTTGACGGAACACCAACGCCCCTGAATGGCAAAAAGTTATACGTTGCCATGGAAAGCATGCAGCCTAACTACGATCCATTAGCTACGTTAAAGAAGATGGCATCGACAACTCACACTGACGGCTATGGCGTTATGGTTTGTCATCCCGGCTATTTGGATAATTATATTTTGACGCATTCAAGTCTAACGATTCCACGCACACAAGAAGTTGCAATGCTCTGTGACGACAAAACACGCGACTGGTTAAAAGAAAATGATATTGAATTAATTAGATATGATGAAGTTTAATTTCTATCTGAAATAAAATAAGGTTGATTACCAGCAGTTGGTAATCAGCCTTATTTCGTTTCTAAGCTAAATTAAATCATAGTGCGCGAGTCCCTGCCTAATCCCGTCGTGCATGTTGTCAGCGGTCACGTAAGCCGCCAAGTGCTTAACGGTGTCGTTGCCATTTCCCATGGCAATCGGCTTTTGCACCGCCTGAAACATTTCAACATCATTCAGCGCATCACCAAACCCATACGTGGGTAGGTTCGTTAAATGTGCCTTCGTCAAAATATCGTGAATCCCAACGGCTTTTGAAACACCCCATGGCATCGTGTCGAGCGCGCGCGGATTATTGCGCACGAAGCTCAACCGACCCCGGTACCGCTGCGTGTATTGTGTGCCGGCCATCGCTTCAAACGTCAATAAAAAGTTGATCACGTTATGCCGATAAAAGTCGGGTTGAACCGTTGCGGTCTGCCCTAAGAACCGATAATTTTTAACGGTTAAGGCATCCCGATGACTCAACGCAAAACCGGCGTTATTATAGTAAGCCAAAGCAGTCTGATTAATATTTGCAAAGTGGGTTAAATCCGTTAAAACATCCTTATCAATTTCATGAACGGATAAAAATTGTCCCTGATAGGCAACGTAACTCCCGTTCGCACTGACGATTGAATCAATGCCCGTTTGTGCCATGAGATCAGCGACTTCAAAAACGTTACGGCCGGTCGCAATCACCGGTAAGACGTGGTTGGCCTTCAGCTGCTGAATCGCAGCGACACTACTCGGGGCCACCGTCTTGTCATCACGCATCAGCGTGCCATCCAAATCAAAAAATACGACTGCTTGATACAAAGAAAGACCTCCTAAATTAATTCCCTCTCTCCAACTAAAGCTTGGTTGGAGGCTCTTCTTTATTATACCGCCACCGACACTGACAATGGGAAAATCGCCCTACCTTCAGCGTTTCAATGTATCAAAAAAAGGCCGTGACCAATCAAGGAAAGTCACAACCTTTTTCTACGTCTCTTAAGGATCGACGGGGATACTTCCTAATGACATAATCGCGGGGTGCTGATTAAGAAGTACAGTTATAATATACAAAGCCAGCCCCGCTGCCACTATCAATTTCGTGTAATTTTTTTGTAAAATTTCCAACGAGCTTTCATTGATTCCCGTCTCATTAACAAAACAATGAAAGTCACTCATTATTTCCAATAAGCGTACCGGTACAAGACATCCCGCAAAAGCGTGACGTGCACGCCACCCACTTTAGAGCTAATGAGGTGGGCTGCCGACGTTTGGTACAACGGCGTGACCCCTTGCTTTTCCGCAATCATCTTAGCGGCTGCTTGCATCGTTTGATACCGATCAGTCTTAGACTGCGTCCCCGCCGCAATGGTCTTGATTAACGCTTCATACTGCGGGTCGTTAAACTTCCCAAAGTCAACGGAATTGGTGATTGAGGCCTTGTTCAGAAAGTCGACCGGGTCTTGGAAATCGCTGGACCACCCCAGGGTCGCAAAATCAAAATTACCTTTGTTCAAAGTTGAAATTTCATTCGTCAGTGGCACCGACTTAACGTTCACCGTAACGCCTTTCAGGTTCTTTTCAATGGC
Organism: Lactiplantibacillus paraxiangfangensis; assembly: GCF_036246185.1. Lineage (NCBI taxonomy): Bacteria > Bacillati > Bacillota > Bacilli > Lactobacillales > Lactobacillaceae > Lactiplantibacillus > Lactiplantibacillus paraxiangfangensis. The sequence goes on along the minus strand of NZ_BTPW01000004.1, from coordinate 32,403 downwards.
CGCCTGAATATATTCCGCGACTGACTTATTGATATCATTATCATTTGTTAACAGCTGTAACGTCAGATGCTTCGTCCCTAGACTAGCCTGGGCCTTTTGCCAGTATTCCTTAGCCTTGGCTGGGCTATAGGGATACAAATTGCCCGTATCCGCATTGAAGTCCTTGCCGGTTGTGGGGTTCTTCGTATTTCCCGTTGGAACTAAGGACTTCGCAGCGACCGAACCATCTTTCAATACGTTTTTCGCTAAGGATTGGCGGTTCAAAGCATAGCTAACCGCTTGCCGTAACGCCGTATTCTTCAGTTCAGACCGCTTTTGATTCCAGAGCATGAAGTATAACTGATTCAGCTTCGTGATCTTTAACTGCTTTTTTAAGGCGCCCTGCTTTGCGTCAGCGACCTGGGTCCCCGTAATTTGGGTCACTTGTACGGCGTTACTTTCAAACATGTTCTGGGCCGTCGTATTGGTTTTCACCGTCTGAACTTTAACCGTCTTGATACGAACAGCTTTTTTGTCGTAATATTTCGCATTGCGACTATACGACCAAGTATCGTTAGTCCCGTTCCAGCCTTTCAAAACGTAGGGGCCGTTTGCTAAGGTCGTTTTGGCCGACGTCCCGTACTTATTCCCGTACTTTTCCGTGAATTTCTGATTTAACGGGTACAGCTCCGTGGCTAACCGGTAGTTAAAGTAGGGCACCTTTTGGATCAACTTAATTTGTAGCTTATACTTGCCCAACGCTTTAACACCTAACGTGCTGACCGCCTTTTTGCCCTTGGTGATGGCCGTGGCGTTTTGAATCTCTGACACGTGTCCCACTTCTTGCGACTTCGTTTTCGGATCAACTTGCCGTTGGAACGAATAGACAAAATCCGCCGCCGTAACCGGGGCACCGTTGGACCATTTCGCGTTATGCCGCAGGTCAAACGTATAGGTCTTACCACCATTCGTCGGCTTCACAACCTTCGTCGCAATCGCCGGCACAACTTTGCCACGCGTATTCGTGGTGTACAGCCCTTCCATAAATTGCGCGATGGCCTCTTGACTGACGACGTCGTCCGCCTTATCGGGATCCGCCGTTGCCATGGCCTGCGAAGCCGTCACCGATAGCATCTTATCCTGCTTCTTGGAACTGGACTGGGTCCCACAACTGGCTAAGACAAGCGCCAACGTCGCAATCCCCGTTGAAAACAACCATTTATTTAGTTTCATTTTGCCACCCCTAGTTAAAAATCACAGTGTCCGCCATCCGTCATGACTGACAACACATGTTTGGAAGGCCCCCATTGTCCGTGATAGTACGGAAGTTAACGTACCGTTGTTTTCGTTGATTTTTCACTCTTCAACGCCTCCCAGATTTTTAACCAGCATTTTACAAATATTAAAAAATGATGATTTTTAGATTAATATAAGATTAAAACAGCAATTAGTCATTGTCAATTACAAATCGTTCCACAAAAAAATAGGCGTTCGAGAAACTTGCTCTCGAACACCCTTTTTTTGAGTTGTAATCACTCATAATCGCCTAAAGATAAGCTTTATTGACGGACTTGTCCGTTGCCGTCAATCACGTACTTGTACGACGTTAATTCAACTAACCCCATTGGGCCGCGCGCGTGGAGTTTCTGCGTAGAAATCCCAATCTCCGCACCAAAGCCGAATTCAAAGCCATCCGTAAACCGGGTCGACGCGTTAATGTAAACACACGCCGCGTTGATCCGTTGCTGGAAGACTTTCCCGGCTTGATAATTATCCGTCACGATAGCTTCAGAATGTTGGGTATTGTAGTGATTAATGTGTGCAATCGCCGCAGCCTCTGAATCGACCACTTTAATCGCAATAATCAAATCATTATATTCCGTTCCCCAATCGGCTTCCGTCGCAGGGACAACGTCCTTCACGATGGCTTGGGTTGCTTCGTCACCCCGAACTTCGACCCCGTTATCACGCAAGACCTTAACAATTGTTGGTAAATAAGCTTCCGCAACATCTTTGTGAATGAGGACTTTTTCGGTCGCGTTGCAAACTGATGGCCGCTGAACCTTCCCGTTAACAATAATATCGGTCGCCATTTTTAATTGAGCGTCCTTATCAACGTAAACGTGGCAATTGCCAGCACCCGTCTCAATAACGGGGACGGTGGCCTTACTTAAAACGGTTTGGATAAGCCGCGCACTCCCACGGGGAATCAACACGTCAATGTAATCCGTCAACTGCATGAATTTTCCCGCCGTTTCGTGCGACGTATCCTGAATCAGTTGAACGGCGTTTTCGTCCACGCCCTGTGCCTTTAACGCCCCCCGTAAGACCTTAACTAGGGCTTGGTTGGAATGCAGTGCTTCCTTCCCACCGCGTAAAATAACGGCGTTTCCCGTTTTAAAGCAGAGGGCCGAAGCATCGACCGTCACGTTAGGCCGTGCTTCAAAGATCATCCCAATCACCCCAAGCGGAACCCGTTCCTTGGCAATGGTCAAGCCGGCTTCGTTACGCCAAGCCCGGTCAACGTTGCCAATTGGATCTGGCAAAGCTGCCACCTGCTTTAAACCAGTCGCCATGTCTTCAATTCGACTAGCCGTCAGCTTCAAACGGTCGATAAACTTCGCCAACACTTGTGGATTTTCTAAATCCCGCGCGTTCGCCGCTAAAATTTCATCTTGCTGGTCCGTTAAGGCTTGCGCCATTGCGAGTAACACATCGTTCTTTTTAGTCGCCGATAATAAGCCGAGTGAATAGCTCGCTTGTTGGGCTTGTTGACCAAGCTGATTTAAATCAGCAGTTGCCATTTCCATGATTGATTCCTCCTAAAAGTAAATTATCCAAACAACGTCCCGACCGGTTCCCCGGCGATAATCTGAAAAATAATGGCCGGGTCTTCGCCGTTAGCCAAAATCATTTGACCATCGGCTTTGATCATTCGTTCCGCCGCTTTTAACTTGGTGACCATGCCACCCGTACCAAACCGGCTACCACTACCGCCGGCCAATTCGTACGTCTGTTGGTCTACCCGTTCAACGTGCGACAACAGTTGGGCCTTCGCATCCGCATTCGGGTTGCCATTGTAAAAGCCATCAATATCGGACAACATAATCAGTAAGTCCGCGCCAATGTTCGTCGCCACAATGGCCGACAACTGGTCGTTATCACCGAACTTCGTTTCATGGTCCAACTCGTCGACCGCGACCGTATCGTTTTCATTAACGATTGGGATCACGTTTTGCTGCATCAGGGCTTCAAAAGTATTCAGAACATTTTTATGGCTCTTGGGGTAGACAAAAATGTCGCGGGTCAGGAGCACTTGCCCAATTTTTTGTTCATAGATGGCAAACCGTTCTTTATAAATCGACACTAATTCAGTTTGGCCGATTGCTGCAATTGCCTGTTGTTCAGGAATCGCTTTTGGCCGTTGCTTTAGGCCCATGTAGTTCAAGCCGACCCCAATGGCCCCTGAAGAAACCAAAACGACTTCGCGCCCCCGATGACGCATGGCACTGATTACAAACGCTAACTGGTCAATTGCGCGTAAATTGATCGAACCGTCCGGATAAACCAAGGTACTCGTACCGACCTTGATTACGACCCGTTTTGCACGTAATTTTCGCATGACTTTCACTGTTGCCACCAACCTCTTAATTATTTTGTTTCACGTGAAACATTATCTGATTGAATATCAATTTTCATATAATCGGTGGCGCCACGTCGATTGACGTGCACCACGCCCATATTAACTGCTAACACTACTAATAAAACCACAAAAGCTAATAAAAACAAAGCTTTGTACGACCAGTTATCAATAATCACCCCACCAAACAATGGGCCGAGTGAGCGTCCTAACGCACTGAAAGCTTGAACGAGCCCTTGGTACCGGCCCTTCGCCGCAATTGGCGTTAGCTGACTAACCAGGGTCGGCATCGCCGGTGACCAGGTCGCCTCCCCAATCGTCAGCAGAACCATGGCAAACACAAAGTGGGCGTAGTCGTGGGCGCTGACTAACGATAGGAAGGAAAGCCCCACAAACAGCATGCCAAAGAAGAATTGGTAGTATAAATTTTTAATGCGGTCCCCTAACAGACTCAAAATGCTTTGAATCAAAACGAGTAAGCCCGCGTTGATCGTCCATAGGAAACTGTAGTTGCGTAGCGGCATCCCCAAATTCGTCATGTAGACTGACAGGTTGCTGACCCATTGTTCGTACAGTAGCCAAATAATAAACAAACTAATAAAGAAGGTCCAAACCATCCGGAAGTTCGCTTTCGGAAGCTGAATGCCATCCCCCTGACGCGGATCAACCCCGGTCACGTTTTCTGAATCAACGTTATATTCAAATAACGCAATCAGTAGGAACACGACGAATAACCCCGTCGTCATGGAGAATAGTAGCTGCATCCCCATGCTGTAAACAATTCCCACGAACATGGTCCCAAAAACGACCCCTAAGTTGGCTGCCAGATACATCAAGGTAAAAGTACGCCGGACTTTATCACGCGGCACACTCGCTGCTAAGGCGTTAAACATGGTGTTCAACCAACCGGCGGCAAAGCCAGTCACCACTAATAAAATGGGGTACCATGGCCAGCTATGTAAAAAAATCAGCATAAAGTTGGCCGTTCCGTTGAGGACGATGCCCATTAATAGGAGGTAATACGGATTACCCCGGTCAAAGATTCGACCGCCAATCGTACTAGCCAGAACGTTCGCCACGGAATTAAGGAGTAAAACGACTCCCGTTTCCGTGAGCGACTTGCCCAACACGTTATGCATATAGATGGTCGTTAGTGGCCAAATAAAGCTCATTCCAATGTTGTTCATAAACTGCCCGGCAATTAGCCAGGGCGTTGCAATTGTTTGTCTTCGTGCCATAGCACCACCACCCATTTATTCATTCAATCTACTTTTCATCATAGCAAAGTTCACCAAAAATAACAGGGTCCCGCCACAACAGGGAGTCGCCACGGCACTGCTTATCATTAGAAATCCAGCATTTTTCGGCGCTTCGCCGGCAGAATCAGTGGGCCGTGGGGTCGGCTACAGACAAGCAACGGTCTTCCGCCTCGCTTGAAAGCCTCAAAGGACGAGTCTTTCAAGTCGCCCCGCACTGTAACCTGGCAAAAAAGCGCCAGCTAACAGTGCCGACACGGCCTACTGGTTCTGCCAGCTACGCTAAGATTGTTTTAATAAAACAAACTAGTTAAGTTTGATAGCAACCTCAATATAGTCGGATGCTCGGAGGTTGCCACTGATGGCATCGGTCGTGATGGTGGTGTTGGGCGGCGCTTTTCCGCCCTTACACCACTGGACGGTCCGAGATACTTGCGCATTTTGCAAGTATTTCGGGCGAGGGGCTAGACCGCTCCCCAGGCTAGCCCCGGTCCCACGACCGCATGTCATCAGTGGCAACCGGAATAGCTTTTAACCTTTAACCACAATTCAAGCTAAAAAAATAGTGCCCAAGACCAAGTCTCAAGCACCATTTGTGATTGTTATTTTTACCCTTGTTGCGGGTCCTGTGCGTAGGAAACGGACGAGAACTTATTAAACGGTTTGACGAACAACAGTTTAACGGTCCCCCGCGCCCCGGCACGGTTTTTTTCAATAATGACTTCAACTTCACCGACGTCTTCGGAGGCATCATCATCCCGCGGATCACCGCCGTTGAAATCGCCGCCTCCGCCACCATTGCCGAAGTTGTTGCCGCCGTCATCGTCGTCTTCTGACCGGTAATAATCTTCCCGGTATAGGAAGGCTACGATGTCGGCATCTTGTTCAATTGATCCGGATTCACGAATATCGGATAGAACTGGTCGCTTATCCTGACGTTGTTCCACACCACGTGATAATTGAGACAGCGCGATGACCGGAACCCCTAATTCCTTGGCTAACTTTTTCATTTGCCGTGAAATTTCAGAAACTTCTTGTTGCCGACTTTCGGTGTTGCCACCTTCGATCAGTTGCAAGTAATCGACCACGATTAGGCCCAAGTTTCCTTGTTCCTTAGCCAACCGCCGACTCTTCGCCCGAATTTCGGACATCTTGATCCCCGGTGTATCGTCGATGAAAATGCTGGCCTTGGATAAACTCCCCATGGCCACCACCAAGTGTTCCCACTCTTCTTCATTCAATTGCCCTGTCCGTAAATGGCCGGCGTCAATACTACCTTCCGCACAAAGCATCCGGTTAACTAACGACTCGGCACCCATTTCCAAACTAAAAATGGCAACCGTCGTATCCGTCTTCGTCGCAACGTTTTGCGCGATGTTTAACGCAAAGGCCGTTTTCCCAACGGCTGGGCGGGCAGCTAGGATAATCAGGTTATCCGGCTGAAGCCCCGCGGTCATCTTGTCCAATTCGGTAAAACCGGTTGGTAACCCGGTAATATCATCATCGTTTTGGTATAACCGGTCAATTTCTTCAATCGTCGAGTTCAACACGTCGTTGATTGACTTAAACCCACTCTGATTCCGCTGTTCAGAAACATTCATGATGTCGCGTTCAGCGTCATCTAGTAACGTTGTCACGTCGTCATTTTCCGTGTAAGCCTTCTGGGCAATCTCAGTGGCCGTCTTGATCAATCGGCGAACCGTTGCTTTTTGCGCAACGATTTTCGCGTAATAACCCGCGTTCGCCGCCGTCGGAACGGAACCGGCAAGTTCCGCAATGTAGCTCATCCCACCAACGTCATCCAATTGGTTTTGGGCCGTCAGTAAATCGCTGACCGTCACCGCATCAATGGCCTCGTCACGGTCATTCAACGTCACCATGCTGGCAAAGATGATTTGATGTGCGCGCCGGTAAAAGTCCTGCGCTTCGACGAACTCCATTGATTCAACAAGCGCGTCACTGTTTAGGAAGATCGCCCCAAGAACCGCTTTTTCAGCTTCAATATTTTGTGGTGGGGTTTGATCTAGCACATCGTTGTTCATTTATGGTCCCCTTTTTTACTTTTCGATAACGTGAACGCGAATTTTTGCCGTAACTTCTGGATGTAATTTCACTGGAACGTTGGTATAACCGAGTACCCGAATTGGATCTGGTAACTCGATCTTACGTTTGTCTAACTTAACGTTATATTGGTCAGCCAGCGCCGTTGCAATTTGCTTGCTAGGAATGGAACCGAATAACCGGCCATCCGTCCCGGCCTTTGCTTTAAGTTCTACGACCGTTGCGTCGGCTTCGAGGGCCGTCTTAGTCGTTTTAGCTTCAGCCAATTCTTCTTCAGCCTTAGCTGCTTCATTCTTTTGTTCCGCCTTTAAAGTGGCAACCGCCGCCTTAGTGGCTTCCTTAGCTAAACCTTTTTTAATTAAGAAGTTTTGTGCGTAACCATCGGGCACATTTTTAATTTGGCCCCGTTTACCTTTACCACGAACATCGTTTAAGAAAATAACTTGCATTTTGCTCACTCCTAATTAGATTCTGATGTTGATTCATCCGTTGCAGTCAATAAATCAATTAATGACTGTTTAACTTCATCAACGGATTGACCTTCAATTTGCGTTGCGGCGTTCGATAAGTGACCACCGCCACCCAATTCTTCCATGTAAACTTGAACGTTGATTTCACCCAGTGAACGGGCTGAAATCCCAATGCGACCATCCTCACGACGCGTAATCACGAAGGAGGCGTCTACACCGGACATTGACAGTAAGGAATCGGCTGCTTGAGCCGCCGTGACCGGATCATAGACCTGATCATCTTCCCCAACACACAGTGCCATATCCTGATTAACAAATTCAACGGATTCAATTAAGTGATTACGCTGGAGATAACTATCAACGTTTTCCTTCATGAATTGTTGAACTAGCAAGGAATCGGCACCGGCTGACCGTAAGTAACTGGCCGCGTCAAACGTCCGGGAACCGGACCGCAATGAGAACGACTTCGTATCAATGACGATCCCAGTCAGCATGGCCGTTGCTTCAATCTTATTGATTGGTTCAGCGTCGTGTGACTGATATTCAAACATTTCCGTAATCAGCTCACAAGTGGAAGAAGCATACGGTTCAATATAAACCAAAACTGGGTTTTCTGGAAATTCTTCGCCCCGGCGATGATGGTCAATAATCATCACGCGGTTTTCAAGCCGTTCATAAAGCGCCTGTGACATTGAAATGCTTGGCTTAGAATGGTCGGCCATAATCAATAAACTTTGATCAGTCGCTTTTTCTAAGGCTTCTGCGGGTGAGATAATCGAAGCTTCGATCTTTTCATCCGATTTAAGTTGATCGAGTAGTCGCTGAATATCAGAATGCACATTTTGTTCATCCAAGACGATCCAACACTGCTTGCCATTCATTTCGGCAATCCGGCGAATCCCTAAGCACGCCCCAACCGAATCCATGTCAGGTTGATGGTGCCCCTGTACAAAAACTTGATCCGATTGATTCATTAATTCTTGTAACGTCTGACTGATCATCCGCGCCCGGACCCGCGTCCGCTTCTCCATTGGGTTGGTTTTCCCACCGTAAAAACGTGCCGGTTCGTCTTCGGACTTAACGACAACTTGGTCCCCACCCCGTCCAAGGGCGAGATCCATGTTACTCTGGGCCAAGTCAGCTAAGTTGTTCATATTGCGTTCACCATAAGCAATCCCGATACTTAACGTTAACGGGAAGTTTTGCTTGGAGGTGGATTCACGAATGCGGTCTAAAATCCGAAACTTATTTTCTTCGACCCGGCGTAAGCTATTCGCATACCCCAGTAAGAAGAAATGGTCGTCATCTAGCCGTTTGAGATACATCCCAAACATCTGCGTCCACTTCGATAATTCGTTCGTGACGTAGTTATTCAGGTTAGAAATATCCGTATCCGCCATTGACTGGGTAATTTCATCATAGTTATCCAAGAAAATCTGGCCAATGACCAACTTTTCGTCTTCAAACTGATTAGCCAATTCCGCGTACTTGGTTACATCCATCATGTAAACCGTATTGGTACTTCGCTGGACACGTAAATCAAATTGATAGTCTTTCCAGCGAATGGTTGCGGGTTCTTCTTGGTGCGCACTAACGGTTGCCGCTAGTTCCGCATCCACATTTTCGAGTCGGTAGCCCAAGACATCTTGGTCTCCAAAGTATCGCTGCAAGTACGGATTAACCCACTCAATCGTCTCATCGGCGTTAAAAATCATGACCCCGATTGGCATTTGAATTAGCGCTTCCTGTTCCCCGCGTTTGATCCGATACGATAGATCCGAAATGTACTCGTTAGCGCTCGAACTCAACTCAATCAACGTGTTATACGACATGACCCCCGCCATAATGATTAGGATCAAGATAATGGTCCCAAAAATCCAGTTCATTAAGAAACCAGTGACTAGGGTTATCAGCGATAGGCCCATAATGACTAACGCTAGTAATCGTAACTGTTGATTTTGCAAGAAAAATGGAATTTTTTCGCGCGAAAAAAATTTTTTCATTTTAAAAATCCCTCAATAATTCTTCAGTAATAACTATATTTTATCACAATCCACTCGGCGCTTCAGACTTTACTCGTCAAAGTAAATTGGCGTCAGACAACTAACGCAACGATCCGTATCATATTCGCTCGTTTAAGCGGTAATCATATTCTAAGTACAAAAAAAACCACAGCGCCAAAGGCTGTGGTTCTTACAAACTGATTTATTCTTCGGATACGAAGGCTAATAAGCCCATGATCCGTGCACGCTTGATGGCAATAGTTAAAGAACGTTGGTTCTTAGCACTAGTCCCCGTTACACGACGTGGCAAAATCTTCCCACGTTCTGAAATGAAACGACGTAATAAGTCAGTATCCTTATAATCGATGTATTCGATATGGTTTGCGGCGATGAAGTCGACTTTACGACGACGACGGCCACCTCTTCTTTGTTGTGCCATTGGTATTTCCCTCCTCGATATCTGTAGCTAGGCTACTAGAATGGTAGATCATCATCCGAGATATCAATTTGATCCCCATTATTGGCAAATGGATCGGCTTGGTTATTGTTATTAGCGTTGCTTGAAGGCGCAGCACTCGTCGCATTCCCATTGTTGCCATTTCCATTACCGAAAGGATTGTTATTGTTATTATTAGATGATGATTGTTGAGGAGCAGCGTTTTGACCTTGATTACTGTACCCACTATTATTATTGTTGTTGTAACTCGAATTACCACCATTGTTGTAATTGTTGTTACCACTACCACCATTTGCAGCTTGATGTCTTTCAGACTCTGCGCGTGATTCTAATAATGAGAAGTTATCAACGACGACTTCTGTGACGTAAACTCGTTGTCCCTGTTGGTTTTCGTAGTTCCGGGTTTGAATCCGGCCATCGATCCCAACAAGTGAACCTTTATGAGTAAAGTTAGCAAAATTTTCAGCAGCTTTACGCCAAATGACGCAACTGATAAAATCAGCTTCACGTTCACCATTTTGGTTCGTGAAACTACGGTTTACAGCAATTGTGAATGTCGCAACAGCGGCACCACCATTTGTATAACGTAATTCCGGATCTCTTGTTAGTCGGCCAACAAGAACTGTACGGTTAATCATGCAGAAGTGCTCCTCTCTAGTTTAATTTCGGTTATTAGTCTTCGCGTTTAACGATCATGTGACGTAAAATGTCATCATTGATCTTTGAAAGACGGTCGAATTCGTTCAAGGCAGCGTCATCAGTCGCAGTTAAGTTAACGATATGATAAGTACCTTCAGTGAAACCGCCGATTTCGTATGCGAAACGACGCTTTGACCAGTCTTTTGAATCAATTACTTGTGCACCGTTATCAGTTAAGATTTTGTCGAAACGATCAACTAAAGCTGTCTTGGCAGCATCGTCGATGTCGGGACGCACGATGTAAGTAATTTCATATTTCTTTGATTCACTCATGAAATTTGCACCTCCTTATGGACTTCAGGCCCTTCTTTTTGAAGAGCAAGGAGAGTAAGCTAAGTGATACTTAGATACTCACGAATTACAAGTATAGCATCTAAATAAATTTGTTGCAAGGGTGGGACGGCCGACTAACTAAAAAGATTTAGGAATGCGTTACATAGTCTAAATACGCAAAGTTCCCCTTGCTCCACGTCTTTTTCAAACTTTTTAAATGACAGCTCATTTTCACACACCCGGTAACCGAACCACCCATCATTTCAAAAATAATCACTTACAATTTTATTTAACCGTCACGTGGGCCAACGCTCCCAATCGTCACCACGCTTCCCGCTTAAGCCATTAAATTAGCAATAAGCCCCGCTTCATAGCACCGATTCCACCAATTTGTCAGGTTTACAAACAAAGCAACGCTGTAATCGTTGTCATTCCCGACGTGCTAGATTTTGTTTGTCAAAATAGCCCAGTGCGAATTGACAAGAAAAAGCATTGATTGGAGGAATCAATAATGCAAAAGTTTTGGCGCTTCTTTTTGCTAGCAGTTACTGGCTTAGCCCTCATGATTCTGAGTCCGCCCCTGCTTGGTCGCGCAAGTGAGGTGCAAGCTACGGGGGTCGACGTGAATAGCGCCGTCATCAAAGATGCTCAGGGCAATACCATTGGACACGATGTTCAACTAACCCCTGGCGAATACATCGTCAATTACAGTTGGAGTATTCCTAACGGCGCTACCGTTAGGGCCGGAGACACGATGACCTTCACCCTGCCACCCAACGTCCACATCCCCGCCGATGACGACTTTACGGCCTACACCAGCAGCGGTGTTGCAATTGGTACGGTGCATATCGGTACGGGGAGTTCTACCGGCGTCATGACGTTTAACCGGTACTTTCAATATAATCCGCTTAACCGACACGGTTGGCTTAAAATTAACGTTCCGGTCGAAGCCCCACCGGCAGCACCGATTTCAATGAGTAAAACCGCTAGTTGGGTCGATCCCAAAAATCCAACGGTCATTAACTGGGAATTAACAATCAACCACAATGGCGGTAACCTGACCAATCCAGTCGTTAAGGATACCTTCAGCAGCAACCAGAAATACGTCGCTGGCAGTGCTCACGCGACCGTTGCGGACCAAAATGTTGCCGTGACGGCTTCCGGAAGTTTATTTACGAACAGCATGACCTTTAAACTTTCCGGCGTCTTTTCATCAGACATTACGTTGAATTATCAGACCCAGACCAAGTCACCAACTGGTGCGGAGACCTTTAATAACAATGCTAATTATAGTGACAGCGAGGGCCGGCAAGCCAACGCCGCTGCGACGATTACTCGTGAAGCGGCCCCAAGTAATCCGGGTCCTAGTGAACCGGAACCCCAGGAACCGGTCACCATGGATAAATCCGTCAGTTGGGTCGATCCACACGATCAATCTAAATTGAATTGGGACATTACAGTCAACGCACATAATAATCAGCTCATCAATCCGCAAATTATTGACCATCTGAGCGCCAATCAAGCTTACGTGCCCAACAGTGCTAAGATGACGACTGCGAGTGGACAACCAATTTTACTGGCAACTAGTGTCAGTGGGGCGGGGCGTTCGCTTGTCTTTAAAGCGGTCGGCACTTTTACGACTAATTTGTACCTGACCTATCAAAGTGCGATCACGTTAACCCGCGGGCTAGAAACTTATACTAACAACGCCACCTATACGGACGATACTGGTCACGAAGCTTCCGCTGCCGCTAAAATCGACCGACTGGTTGAGCCAGCTAAAACGCCAATCAGCATGACGAAAGCTGTGACTTGGGCTGACCCCAATGATCAAACCAAACTCAGCTGGAATTTGACGGTTTCTTCCAACGGCAACCAGCTGGTCAACCCGGTCATCACGGATCATATGAGTCCTAACCAAACCTTCATCCCTGGCAGCGCTATCGCAGTCACCGCGACGGACGAAACCATCCCAGTTACCGCGACCGTCAATGGTAACGAGGTCACCTTTAAGATTCCGGGAACTTACACGACCGACTTTCAACTCGCCTACCAAACTAAAACCAACGATCCGGTTTCTGTCGACCGTTTTACTAACGACGCCGTCTATGAGGATGACGCTGGCAACCAGGCCGCAGCCAACACGGCTATTGATCGTGAAATTATTGAAGGTTCTGAAGGGCCCGAAGAACCGGGGGAACCCGAACCAGAAGTTCCAATCACCATGACGAAGACCGCGACTTGGCTTGATCCGACTGATCACACCAAGATTAACTGGGCCTTAAACATTGCTACCCATGGCCAACAATTAAATAATCCCGTTATTACCGACCAATTAAGTGATAACCAGACTTACGTTGTTGACAGCGTGACGGCTCGCGATACCCTCGGCCAAATTCCCGTTATCGCCAGTGTCAGTGGCCACCAGTTGACTTTCAAACTGATAGGAGAATTCTCAGCCGATGTCCAATTAACGTATCAAACGACCACCAATACCCCAACGGGTGCAGATGCCTTTACCAACGCCGCAGTCGTCAACGATGACGCTAACCATCACGCGGAAGCCAACACTTCGATTGAGCGCGAGGGACCACCAGTTGAGCCGGCTAAAGATCCGATTAGCCTGACTAAGACCGCTGCTTGGAGCGACCCTAACGATCAAAATCGCATCAATTGGCAACTGAAGATTAAGACTAACGGCAATACGCTAAAGAATCCCGTCGTAACGGATGTTTTCAGTAATAACCAGACTTACGTTACTGACAGTGCCAAAGCAATCGATGCCAACGGTAAGCCAGTCCCAACAACCATTACCATCAACGGTCAAACCTTGACCATCACGTTCACTGGTGAATTGACCAGTGATTTAACGTTAACTTACCAGACGACAACGAACGAAGCCACGGGTGCGGCCACCTTTGATAACGCCGCAATCGTTGATGACGATAATAACAATCACGCGGGTGGTGGTAGTTCCATCGATCGTGAAGCACCGCCGACACCAGTCAAAGTACCAATTGACGTGTCCAAAGAAGCTGCTTGGAACGATCCAAACGACATGACCACCATTAACTGGACCATTGGGATTACAGCGAATGGTAACACCTTAATAAATCCGGTCATTACCGATACCTTCAGCAACAACCAGACCTACTTGAACGACAGCGCTAAAGCTATCGATGAGGCCGGCCAAGTATTACCAGTGTACGCAACGATCACGGATCACACCCTGACCTTTAAAATCGCAGGAACCGTTACAAATGACTTTGACTTGACCTATCAAACTAAGACCAATGCCGCAAACGGAGCCGCCGTCTTTGATAACGCTGTGCTCTACACCGACGACAACGACAATGATGGTAGTGCCACCACCGAGATTGATCGGCCAGACTTGGTTACTGAACCAGAAGGCCCTAGTGAACCCGGTGAACCTGGCAACCCTAGCGAACCTAATGGACCGGAAACCCCTGGTCAACCGACACCACCCGTAACGCCGAGTCAGCCCGGCGAACCAGAAAAACCTGGCGTTACTGAGCCAACCAAGCCGACTGAGCCAGAAACAACGACGCCGGTGAAACCTAGCGTCACCGAACCGATTAAGCCAAGCACACCAGTACTGAGCAAACCAGTGCCCGCAACGCCAGCTGTACAGGCTCAACGTGTCAGCTCACAGCTTCAAGCCAAGGCACAACCAAGTTCGGCCGCCTCAACATCAGAAAAGCTGCCGCAAACCGATGAGAATCACAACGCAATGATCGATACGATTATCGGCGTTTTAGCAATTTTCTTTGGTATTGGACTTGGCTACTTTGATTTACGTCGTCACTAATTTCAGAAAGGCGGATTGCCCAATCGCAACCTTAACCCACCATCAACAGCGCGTTGTTTGCGCATTGACACCACCCCCTACTAAGCTGAGTTTGGTTATCGATAATCAAACTCAGCCTAGTAGGGATTTTTTTGATTTCAATATTATTTTTCTCCAGAGCCCAAAATCACTGTCAATATTGCAAAAGTAGTATTCGTTATTTTGACGGATATGCAGAGGTTGCCACTGATGGCATCGGTCGTGATGGTGGTGTTGGGCGGCGCTTTTCCGTCCTTACACCACTGGACGGTCCGGGACACTTGCGCACTTTGCAAATGTCCCGGGCGAGGGACTAGACCGCTCCC
The DNA here is from genome assembly GCF_036246185.1 of Lactiplantibacillus paraxiangfangensis. Lineage (NCBI taxonomy): Bacteria > Bacillati > Bacillota > Bacilli > Lactobacillales > Lactobacillaceae > Lactiplantibacillus > Lactiplantibacillus paraxiangfangensis. The sequence goes on along the minus strand of NZ_BTPW01000004.1, from coordinate 17,392 downwards.
CAGGCTAGGCCCGGTCCCACGACCGCATGTCATCAGTGGCAACCGGACTATATCCGTTGCCATTCTTTAAGTGAGCACAAAAAAACATCCCCTAAGTAGTCTTAGACTGACCACTTAGGGGATGTTTGCTTATCGTTATTGACCTGCATGCTCACTTAATCAGCTGCAGTTTAATGTCTGTTATGCTTGATCATCATCGGTCGTGCCTGAATCAGAATCATTCGTTACGGGCGTTGTTGGAGCTTCCGTTGCTTCGTCAGTGGTTGCTGAGTCTGCTTCTTGGTCGTCGGCTGCTTCATCGTCCGTTGCTTGGTCGACTTTAGCCATCGTGGCAACTTTACCACCGTCATCAAGCCGGATTAAGCGAACCCCGAGGGTAGCCCGTCCAGTTTGTGAGACCGTCGTAATGCTGAAACGAATCATAACACCTTGATCCGTCATGACCATGATATCTTCTGCGCCTTCAACGGTCGTCAGTCCAGCTAAGTGACCGTTCTTTTCGGTCACGTTGGCCGTCTTGATTCCCTTACCGCCACGACCCTTAATTGGGTAGTCGCTAGCAGGGGTCTGTTTACCATAACCCTTTTCGGTAATGATAAAGACGTTGCTGTCAGGTTTCAAAATATCAAAGCCAATGACGAAGTCGTCATCCCGTAATCGAATCCCACGAACCCCGGTAGCCGTACGTCCCATTGAACGAACTGCGCCTTCGTCGAAACTAACGGCATAGCCGTCGTGGGTTCCGATAATCACGTTTTGATGGCCGTCCGTGATGGTCACGCCGATTAATTCATCGTCGTCCTTCAAGGTAATTGCCTTTAACCCGTTACTACGGATATTGGCAAACTCTTGGACGGGTGTCCGTTTAACGACCCCTTTAACGGTCGTAAAGAACAAGAATTTATCGGAGTTGTCATCACTACCAGAGACGTTCACGACTGCTTGGATTTTTTCACCAGAGTTGACCCCTAACAGGTTAATCACTGGAATCCCCTTCGCCGTGCGACCGTACTCAGGAATCTCATACGCCTTCATCCGGTAAACTTTCCCGGCGTTGGTGAAGAAGAGGAGGACATCGTGGGTCGACGTCGTCAATAGGTGTTCGATGAAGTCATCATCATGGACGTCCATCCCTTGAATCCCACGGCCACCACGGTGTTGCGACTTGAATTCAGTCGTTGGTAACCGTTTGATGTAACCGTTGTGAGTTAAGGTAACGGCCACTTCTTCTTCTTCGATCAAGTCTTCGTCTTCTAGGCTTAAGACTTCACCAATCATTAATTCAGTCCGGCGTGGATCACCAAATTTACGTTGAATTTCTAGCAATTCTTCGTAGATGATTTGGTTGATCCGTTCCTTGCTGGCTAAAATCGCTTTGTAGTCCGCAATTGACTTCAATAAGTCTTGGTATTCACTTTCGATCTTTTCACGTTCCAAACCAGTTAACCGAACAAGTCGCATATCCAAAATGGCTTGGGCTTGTTTGTCAGATAAACCGTAGTTTTCCATCAACTGGTTCTTCGCAATTTCACTCGTTTGTGATTTCCGAATGATCGCAATAATTTCATCGATATGGTCGAGCGCAATCCGCAACCCTTCCAAAATATGGGCACGGGCTTGGGCCTTCTTCAAATCAAACGCGGTCCGCCGACGAATAACTTCTTCTTGGTGTTCCAAGTAATAGATCAGGATTTGCTTTAAGCTCAAGACCTTTGGCGCACCCTTAACGATTGCTAACATGTTGAAACCGAAGTTCGTTTGCATCAACGTCATCTTATACAGATTGTTTAAGATCACGGAAGCACTAGCATCGCGCCGAACATCGATGACGACCCGCATCCCTTCACGGTCACTTTCATCGTTAATGTCGGTGATGCCTTCAATTTCTTTGTCCCGTGCTAGCGACGCGATCCGTTCGATCAACTTCGCTTTGTTGACCATGTATGGTAATTCGTTAACGATAATCCGTTGCTTACCGTTCTTTTCTTCCTTGATGTCCACTTTGGCACGGACAATAATATTGCCACGACCAGTTTCATAAGCTTTCCGAATACCGGATTTACCCATGACGATCCCGCCAGTTGGAAAATCAGGTCCTGGTAAAGCCTCCATCAAGTCCGCAGTGGTTGAATCTGGATTATCCATCAACATGTGAATTGCTGAAATTACTTCTGACAAGTTATGCGGTGGAATATTAGTCGTCATCCCAACGGCAATCCCGGTTGCCCCGTTAACTAACAGGTTCGGAAAACGCGCTGGTAAAACTTCTGGTTCCCGTTCAGTATCATCGTAATTCGGTTGGTAGTCAACGGTGTCCTTGTTAATGTCCCGCAACATTTCAACCGCAATTTTACTCATCCGGGCTTCGGTATACCGCATTGCGGCGGCGCCATCACCATCGACTGAGCCAAAGTTCCCGTGACCGTCCACTAACATGTAGCGGTAACTAAAGTCTTGGGCCATCCGTACCATTGATTCATAAATTGCGGAGTCACCATGGGGGTGATACTTCCCCATGACATCCCCGACGATCCGGGCCGATTTTTTATACGGCTTATCCGGCGTCACACCCAGTTCACTCATCCCGTAAAGAATACGGCGGTGAACTGGTTTTAACCCATCCCGCACATCCGGTAACGCCCGCGCAACGATAACACTCATCGCGTAGCTCAAAAATGACGTCCGCATGGTTTTGGAGAGGTTCACGTCTGTTATTCGATTATTTGATAAATCTGAATCAGCCAAAACAAGATCCTCCTTCATTGACTGCCGTTGTTGTCCCCTGAGCGTTTAGACCAACCAGGCTAAATAGCGCACCTGGCAAACTAAACATCGAGGTCTTTGACGAATACGGCATTGTCTTCGATAAACTCACGCCGTGGCTTAACTTGGTCACCCATCAGCATCGAGAAGACCTCATCGGCGTCCGCTGCGTCTTCATCACGAACTCGTAATAACCGACGCTTTTCTGGATCCATGGTCGTTTCCCATAACTGTTCCGCGTCCATTTCACCAAGCCCTTTGTACCGTTGTACAACTGGCTTCGGTGACGGTGCCAATTGCCCCATCACTTCACTCAATTCTTCGTCAGAATCGATGTACTTCACAAACTTACCTTGGCGTACTTGGTACAGCGGTGGCTGTGCAATGTACACGAATCCGGCATCAACGAGTGGCCGCATGTAGCGGTAGAACAACGTTAATAGCAGTGTCCGAATATGGGCACCATCGACATCGGCATCGGTCATGATAATCAGTTTATGGTAGTTCGCCTTGCTCAAGTCAAAGTCACCACCAAAACCAGTCCCCATCGCCGTAAAGAGTGACCGAATTTCTTCGTTCGCTAAAATCTTGTCGATGCTGGCCTTTTCAACGTTCAAAATTTTCCCCCGGATTGGCAAGATGGCCTGCGTCAAACGTGACCGGCCTTGCTTAGCGGAACCACCGGCGGAATCCCCTTCGACAATGAATAATTCACTGATTTCAGGGTCTTTACTCGTGTTATCAGCCAACTTACCAGGTAAATTGCTGATTTCCAGGCCGCTCTTTTTCCGCGTCACTTCACGAGCCCGTTTAGCTGCGACCCGCGCTTTGGAAGCAAGTAATCCTTTGTCGACCACTTTGCGTGCGACACTTGGGTTTTCCATCAAGTACTTGTTGAAATGTTCTGAGAAGAGCCGGTCTACGGCAGCCCGCGCATCCGAGTTCCCCAATTTGGTCTTCGTTTGACCTTCAAATTGTGGGTCCGGGTGTTTGACGCTGACAACGGCGGTCATCCCTTCACGGACATCTTCACCGGAAAGGTTCGCTTCGTTTTCTTTTAATAAATTATTTTTTCGTGCGTAATCATTGATTACCCGCGTTAAGGCCCGTTTAAAGCCTTCCTCGTGGGTTCCACCTTCATACGTATGGATATTATTCGTAAAGGTCATTAAATTGCTGTGGTAGTCGTCCGTGTATTGTAAGGCGACTTCCACGGTAATCCCCTTTTGTTCCCCTTCCACGTAAATTGGGTCTGGGAACAAAACGTTCTTTTTCTTATCAAGGAATTCAACGTAATGCCGAATCCCACCTTCGTATAAGAAATCTTCTTCAGTTGGTTCTTCCGGACGGTTGTCGCGAATCGTGATTCGCAGCCCTTTGTTTAAGAAGGCCAATTCGCGAATCCGGGTCGTCAAGATACTGATATCGTAGACGGTCGTTTCCCGGAAAATATCCGGATCGGGTACGAAGTGGACCGCGGTCCCGTGCTCGTCATCCGACGCGTCACCGATAATCTTCATTGGCGTCTTAACTTTCCCACGTTCAAAGTCCATGTAATAAACGTGACCATTCCGCGTGACTTTGACGTCCAATTCGGAAGACAGCGCGTTAACGACGGAAGCCCCAACACCGTGAAGTCCACCGGAGACTTTGTACCCGCCACCGCCGAACTTACCACCGGCATGGAGAATCGTATAGACCGTTTCCAAAGCGGGTTTCCCGGTTTTCTTTTGAATCCCGACCGGAATCCCCCGACCATTATCGGTAACGGTAATACTATTGTCTTTTTCAACGGTCACGTGAATGACGTTGGCAAATCCCGCTAAGGCTTCATCGATCCCGTTATCAACAATTTCCCATACCAGGTGATGGAGACCTTGGCTACTCGTTGTACCGATATACATCCCGGGACGTTTCCGGACAGCTTCTAGGCCTTCCAAAACTTGAATCTGGCTGGCGTCATATTCACGCGCACGTTCAAGCTTGGTTTCTTTTTCATTTTCGGTCAATGCGGTTCCTCCTCATGTAAAATGCCGTGGCTAACTTCAAATACTTTGGGCGCGTTAATTAACTTGCGGGCCACCCCGTCCAAACTCGGCGTGGTTAAAAAGGTCTGCACTTTATCTTGAATCGCCGTTAGCAAATGCGTCTGGCGCGCGGCGTCTAATTCTGATAATACGTCGTCTAATAGTAAAACTGGATATTCACCGGTCTCAGCCTTCATCAGGTCGATTTCAGCAAGTTTCACAGAAAGCGCGGTCGTTCGTTGCTGTCCCTGCGACCCATACGTCTGGACATTTTTGTCGTTGACGCTAAATTGTAAATCGTCGCGGTGCGGACCCAGCAACGTCGTCCCTTGAAAAATTTCTTTTGCTTCCTGTTGCGCATACAGTTTTTGTAAAGTCTGGTAAATGTGGTCGACCGACGTCTGGTCAGCCGGTTCGACCTGTGTCACATAGTGAAAAGTAAGGTGTTCTTGTTGCTGTGTGATTTCGCTGTGGACACCCTGCGCCCACTGCTCAAGTTGTTGGAGCAGCTCTAGGCGTTTATGAATGATCTCCGCGCCAAACGCTGCTAGTTGGTCTGAGAGAACGCTCAAATAGACTTTATCCTTGGCCTGATGACGATTTAATTGCCGTAAATATTGATTACGCTGTTTTAAAATCGTCCGGTACTGGCTCAAGTTATAGAGGTACTTGGGGCTCATCTGACCAAATTCCATATCCATGAAGCGTCGGCGAACGGCCGGTGCCCCTTTAACGATTGAGAGGTCCTCGGGCGCAAACACGATCACGTTCAAGTTACCAATGTATTGCGATAACTTGGCCTGCTCTAAGTGGTTCACCCGCGCGCGTTTTCCCCGCCGACCGAGTTCTAATTCCAGCGGAACGCTACCAGTCGCTTTATGTAGCCGACCTTTAAGCGTCGCCGTCTGAGTCTGCCAGCGAATGAGTTCCTTATCGTTAGCGGTCCGATGACTGCGTGTCAGGGCCAGCACGTAGATGGCTTCCAACAAATTCGTTTTTCCCTGCGCGTTTTCACCTAGGAGGACGTTCACCCCCTGGCTAAAATTCACCTCAAGGTCCGCGTAATTGCGAAAATCATGCAAAATCAAATTTTCTAAGTACATCTAATCAGTCGTTTCTTGATTGCCGCGAATAAAAAATGATCCGTGGTCCGCAACTTCAATCGTATCGCCTGGATAAAGTTTACGACCCCGCCGATCATCTGGTTCGCCATTAACAAGAACGGTTGTTTCTTTCAAAAACCATTTTGCCTGACCACCTGATCCAATAATGGCGACTTCTTTTAAGAGTTGCCCTAACGTCATATATGGCGTTCTAATATCTACTGACTGTTTCACAATGTCACCTGCCTTACCTTCGTTTACAAGCTATCAGCGTCGTAGTGGCGTGCTTTAAGACACGCCTCAACAGGTTATATTATACTTGTTTTTTAATGAAAATTCAATTTATAACCGTGCTCAGAGCCATTTTAAGACGATTTAAGCTGATTTAATGTTGGGGTACCAACCGGGGGGTAAATTTGCTAAAATTCCCAAAATTTGCGATTTTTAATAAAATCACCTGTTTTTTTGCCCTAAAAATCAATGTAAATCAATTTTCATGCGCCATCATTCATTTCAACCTAACGGGATGTTAGTTGGCTGAGCTTTTTAGGCGAATAAGAATGTCCACTAGTATTCAGGAGCTCGTTCTAATTATTCATTCAGTTGAACTTCAAAAGTTACATCATTGATTTTAGCTAGTTATACCAGCACTTACAGACTTTTAATTGCAATCAAAAAGGGCGTCATTTCTAATTGAAATGACGCCCTTTTTAGGTACCTTTGTATATTTATTCAGCTACTTAGAACGTCCGGACTGGGGTGATCAACTGAATAAAGTTTTCGCCTTCTTCAGTTGGGACCAGCGTAAACGGCCGAAGTGCCATGGTGAATGAAATCTTGATCATGGCTTGACCAAACGAACGCAAGGCTTCTTTCATGTAATCCGGGTTAAAGGAAATTTCGAGTTCTTCCCCAGCTAACTCTGCGGGTTGCAACTTTTCGGTGACTTCACCAACATCGGGTGAATTTCCAAAAATCGTAATGGTCTTATCGCTTGGGTTAACGGAGAAACGAACGACGTTATTCCGACTTTCATGGGATAACAGTGAGGCCCGTTCGATAGCAGCGGATAAAGCGGGTGCTTCGATTTCGACCGTCGTGTTGGAATCTTTTGGAATCAACCGGGACGTATCCGGGTAGTTTCCTTCGAGTAACCGGGAATAAAACGACGTGTTGCCTAATACAAATAAGACTTGGTTTTCTGATAATCGCATTTGAACATCGGGATTATCGTCACCAATCATCCGGGATAGTTCCGTTAAACTCTTTCCGGGGATGATTACGTCATAATCGGCATTGTTAGCTTCCGGTAATTTAATCTTACGTTGACTTAACCGGTGTGAATCCGTTGCAACGGCAAGGAATTCACCGTCTTTCAAGATAAAGTGAACCCCGGTTAAAATGGGCCGACTTTCTTGATTGGAAACCGCGATAACGGTTTGGCCGATCAATTCTTTAAGAACGTCACCCGCTAAGGTCACGGTATTAGTCGTATCAATTTCTGGTAAATGCGGATAGTTTTCTGGGTCTAAGCCGTTAATCGTAAATGAAGCGGCACCAGAAGTGATTTGGGTTTGGAACCCATCTACAACGGCAACGGTCATGGTATCTTCGGGTAATTTTTTAACGATTTCGCTGAAGAACCGGGCTGGTAAAACAACTGAACCGGATTCTTCAACGACTAACGTATTGTTGTCATCGTTAGCTGGAATCGTGGTTTCAATAGAAATATCAGCGTCACTACCCGTTAAAGTAATGGCGTCACTCGCAACGTCTAGTTTTAACCCCGTTAATATCGGAATTGTCGTTTTGGATGAGATTGCGCGTTGCACGTTATTGAGTTCTTTAATAAAGGCTGATCGATTGATCGTGAATTTCATAAGTTGATCCTCTCTTCTAGGGACGCAAGCCTAGATATAGATTAATAAATAAAAGTTCGTAGTAATAGTAGGGCGGTGGGTAATGTGGAAAAGTGAAAAGAATCCAGTCGTTACAAAGTTTTCCACATGTGCATAAGTTGTGGAAAACTTTAGGACTTATTCAATTTTATCCACACTAAGCTTTAAGCTGTCCTTTCAGATCACCGATTGCTTTTTGCAATTCAGGGTCTGTTTTGAGGGCCGCCTCGATTTTATCATACGCATGGATAACCGTCGTGTGATCCTTACCGCCAAACTCGTTACCGATTCGTGGTAGTGAACTATCAGTTAATTCGCGTGACAGGTACATGGCGATTTGCCGGGGTGTCACGATTTGTTTATTGCGCTTTTTCCCCTTAAGCTCGGCCATTGTAACGTGATAGTACTTGGCGACCTTTTCCTGAATGACGGGGATCGAGACTTCTGATAGTTTACTGCTGAGGTGCAAACTCTTCAACGCATCCGCAACCAAACTAGTCGTGATGCGCGAATTATTGAGTCGTGAATAAGCCTGAACGCGGGCCAAAGCACCCTCAAGTTCACGAACATTTGAATCAATTTGGCCAGCGATATAACTAAGCGTATCGTCGGGAATTTCGATTTTTTCCAAGTTAGCTTTATTCCGTAAAATTGCAATCCGGGTCTCGAGATCCGGTGGCGTAATATCAACGGATAAGCCCCATTTGAAGCGCGATACTAAACGATCTTGCAATTGCGGAATCTCGTTGGGCAATCGGTCAGACGTCAAGACGATTTGTTTATCATCTTCATATAACGCGTTGAATGTATGGAAGAACTCTTCTTGAGTCGCTTCCTTATTGGCAAAGAATTGAATATCATCAACCAGTAAAAGATCAACGTTCCGGTATTCTTCCCGAAACGCTTCTTGCTTCTTCGTCTGGATCGCATTGATCAATTCGTTAGTAAAAGACTCACTGGTCACGTATTTAACGTTCCGAGTGGGATCTGTTTCCAATAGTTTGTTGCCGATAGCGTGCATTAGGTGGGTTTTTCCCAGACCAACGCCCCCGTAGAAAAACAACGGATTATACATTGTCCCGGGTTCTTCCGACACAACTAACGCAGCGGCGTGGGCCATTTGGTTTCCCTTGCCAATCACGAAAGTATCAAATGTATATTTCGGGTTGAGTTTCGTTTCCCGCATAAATGTGGGGGTAGTTGCGGTGGTCGATTTACCAAGCGCAACGTTACCGGTGTCGGCTTGCGAATTTTTCGTAAGCTGCTGACGTTCTTCTTCCGTTATCATGACCGGACGAATCTGCTCGTGGGTCGCTTCCATTGCAAGGTCTGTAAATTTAGCGGCCAGATTTTTCTCCCAATAATCGCGGTGTAAAGACGTTGGTACCTCGATCGTCATTTGAGAATTATCTAGTTGGAGCGGTTTTGCCGGCGCGACAAACGTTTGGAACGTGATATCTGAGAGATCTTGTTCCAAAGAGAACTTAATGAGATTCCATAAGTTATTAAGTTCCAGCACGTGGATACCCCTTTTCTTAAAAAACGTAATTCCATTTTAGCATGAACATTTATAGTTTTCCACAGGTGGACAAGTGAAAGTTAGAATAATTCACAGGGTGTTTATCGAATATGCACAGGCTGTCGAAAAGAAAACCAAAAATAAAATGCCTGAGAGTTATCCACAAAAATAAGTTTAAAACTAGAGTTGCTATGATAACGTTTCTAAGAGTTATGCACACCAGATAAATGGCCTGTGCATAACTTAATCACACCCCGTGATTTTGTGGAAAGGGTTGTGGACGGCCTGCGAATAACGGAAAGTTAGGTTTGGACAATCCACAAGGTTAGTCACGAATACTCCACTAAAATATTCGCAAATTTAGGGGTGAAAATTCTATTTTCCGGTTTTCAAATTAAATAATATATGCTATAGTAGTCAGGAAATGCGTTTAGGATTAGACTGCGTTTTGAAAATAACGACTTAATCGAATTGATTCATGTCATTATAGAGAAGGAGGTGTCATGATGAAGAGAACTTACCAACCAAAGAAGCGGCATCGTCAACGTGTCCATGGTTTCCGCCAACGGATGAGCACCAGCAATGGCCGTAAAGTGTTAGCCCGTCGACGCCAACGAGGCAGAAAAGTATTGTCTGCATAGGCCACTGATAATCAGTGGCTTTTTCTTTACAGTCCTAGACCTTCATTAGTCTAGGACTGTATAGTTATGTAGCAATTCGCTCAGGTTAGCTTGAGCGCACACATGGAGATGGATTATGCGAAAATCATATCGGGTGAAAAAGGAAACTGAATTTCAGCAAGTTTTTGAGACCCGCAACTCGTATGCCAATCGTCAATTTGTCATTTACGTTTTGGAAAAACCGGAGCAACCTCATTTTCGGGTGGGCATCTCAGTCGGTAAAAAGATTGGGAATGCCGTTGCCCGTAATTGGGTCAAGCGCCGGGTTCGGCAATCAATCACCGAGTTAAAGCCGCAGCTTAAACAAGATGCCGACTTCCTCGTCATTGCCCGACCAACCGTTGCCGGTAAGTCGCAAGCCGAAACCAAAGCTTATCTAAGCCATGCGCTAAAGCTAGCGCACCTGCTGGACAATGATTAAAGTGAGGACATTCGTTTGAAAAAGTACAGAAGAATACTGGCAATGCTGGCCGTACTAGCGATCGCACTAGTTTTGACCGGGTGTAGTAATACCCCGATTACGGATAAGAGCACCGGGTTTTGGGATGGCTTAATCATCTTGAACTTCTCACGGGCGATTATTTGGTTATCAAACTTGTTTGGTCAAAGTTACGGGATGGGGATTATCCTCTTTACGTTGATCATCCGGATTATCATTCTTCCATTGATGATCTTCCAAACCCGTAACATGGTGGCAATGCAAGAGATCCAACCGCAGTTGAAGGCGATTCAAAAGAAATATTCTTCACGCGATGTGGAAACTCAGCAAAAACTACAAGCCGAGATGAAGCAGCTGTACGCTAAGCACGGCGTTCATCCGATGGCTAGTATGCTGCCATTACTAGTTCAATTGCCAATCCTGATTGCGTTGTACCAAGCCATCTGGCGGACGCAAGTCTTGAAGAGCGGAACGTTCTTATGGCTTCAATTAGGTAACAAAGACCCGTACTACGTTTTACCGATCTTAGCGGCGATCTTTACGTTTGCTAGTTCGTGGTTAGCGATGAAGTCGCAGCCAGAGCAAAACGGTATGACGACGTCAATGACGTACTTGATGCCAGTGGTTATTTTGATCACTGCCATCAACGTACCATCTGCGTTGTCGTTATACTGGGTAATCTCCAACGCGTTCCAAGTTGGACAAACCTTGTTACTACAAAACCCATTCAAGATTAATCGCGAACGGGCAGCAAAGAAGCAAAAAGAACGCGACCGTCAACGAGCACTTGATAAAGCAAGAAAACGTGCGGTTCGCAATCATAAACGTTAAATACAAATGGACCTGCCATGTGTGGCGGGTCTTTTTTGTTGGCCTAAAATCCATAAAAGTCGATTTTCCGGACTATGTTTACTGAATGGTCAAGAACGCTTCTCTACATAACAAACTGTACTTTAGACGGTGATTACTATAAAAGCTCAGTCCGGTCGGTGCGGCTTGCATGCGGTCGTGACCGGTGCAAGCCGCGCCAACCTCTGAGTATCTGATACAATACTGATAGTAAGGCTGTTTTAGCGAAGTCAGGCAGAATTAGTGTGCTGCGTCGGCAAGATTAGCGGAGGGGCTTTGCGCTAGTCTTGCGGGGCACTACAAAGACGTGGGTTATCGGCTTTGAAGTGAGGTTTCAGACCGTACTTTGGCTGAAACCGTCCCCCTTAGCGCACTGATTCTGCCTGACGAAGCGGAAGCAGCGATAAGTTCAGGGCTTTCATACTTTAGTGGGGTTAACCTTCCTAGCGCGTTGGTCGAATGGTAATGCTATAATGGACGCAGGTATTTTTTATGAGGAGGATAACTTTATGACAGTATTTGAAGGTAATACCGTCGAAGCCGCGATTACGGCTGGTCTAAAACAAATGCAACGCACCCGTGATCAAGTGACGATTGAAGTGGTCGCAGAACCTAAGAAGGGTTTCTTGGGTCTGGGAAAGCAGCCTGCACAAGTGCGTTTAACGGTGGTGCCAACCTCCGCAGCATCGACGAATGCACCCACGACCGCTGCCACGGTTGCACCAACCACGGCTCCAACGAGTGCGCCGCTTAGTGCCGATCCATTACCAACGGTGGCCCAAGCAGCGCCGGTCGTCGTTTCCGCGGCCACGGTTAGGACGAAGCCCGCTAAATCGAAACCGGCTAAGAAACCAAAGGCCGTTAAAGCTACGGCGGGTGTTCAAGTGGACGCTAAACCGGCGACACAGGAGCCCACGCGTTCACCAGAAGAAATTGCTGCGCGCCAAGCGGCCAACGAGCAAGCGGTCCGCGACTTGAGTGCTTATTTACTTGAAGTCGTTAAAAAATTAGGAATTACGGCCGACCTCGACGTGGACTTTGGCAACCGGTACGCAACACTGAATTTTGATACTGCTAAACAGGGCTTACTGATTGGGAAGCACGGCCGAACAATTAATGCGTTACAAGATTTGGCACAGGTCTACATGAACCATCACGGTGCGTCACACGTCAACGTGGTCTTAGACGTAGACGATTACCGGGATCGCAGGGAAGCAACCCTGAAACGGCTAGCGGAAAGTACCGCGCGGGAAGTGATTGCGACGGGCAAACAGGTCTTTTTAGATCCCATGCCGTCGTTTGAACGGAAGCTCATTCACGCCGAATTAGCGAATAATCGTCACGTGACGACTTTTTCAGAGGGGCGTGATCCGCACCGGGCCGTGGTTGTTGCTGTCCGGAAATAGTCCAGTTTGGAGAACGCAAACAGGCGTTTGACAAACGACTATTGAGCTATTATAGTAAGTATTAATCATTCTTATCTTTTAGATAAAGTAGTCAAAGTGCTTTATCCACGCTTTAAGGTGGCGTGGACTAGGCGCTTTTTTTCTGCACTTTAGGACATATTATTAACTAATTGTAAGTATTTTTGGTATGGTATTAGGCGGTATAACGGGTTTTATCACTCGTTTGCGCTTAAATAAATCGTTTGTATTGACAGCTAAACCGTGGGGTAAACGCACGGGGTAGTCAACGTTCAAGAAAGGACATGATGAGTGATGCCAACGACCACGGAATTTGATACGATCGCGGCGATTTCTACGCCACCTGGTGAAGGTGGAATTTCAATTATTCGGATTAGCGGGGACCAGACGTTTAACGTCGTTTCCCAGATATTTAAAGGCAAGGATCTAAGCAAGGTTAATTCGCACACGATTAATTATGGGCACATTATTGACCCTGACACCCAACAAGAAGTTGATGAAGTAATGGCTTCCGTTATGCGGGCACCTAAAACGTATACGCGTGAAGACGTTATCGAAATTAACTGTCACGGGGGCTTAGTCGCGACGAATGAAATCTTACAGTTGATCTTAAGTCACGGTGCACGAATGGCAGAGCCGGGCGAGTTTACAAAACGGGCGTTTTTAAACGGTCGGTTGGACTTGTCACAGGCTGAAGCTGTCATGGACCTGATTCGAGCTAAGACGGACAAATCAATGAAGGTTGCGTTGAACCAGTTAGACGGCGATTTATCTAAACTGATCCGGCACCTCCGTCAAGATATTTTGGACGTCTTGGCACAAGTCGAAGTCAATATCGATTATCCCGAATATGACGCGGTTGAAGCGATGACGACCAAGATGCTGAAAGAAAAGGCCACTGAAGTTGGTCAAAGTATTGATCAATTATTGGCCACGGCGAAGCAAGGAAAAGTGCTCCGTGAAGGGTTAGCGACGGCAATTATTGGTCGACCAAACGTTGGTAAATCAAGTTTGTTAAATCACTTACTTCATGAAGACAAAGCCATCGTGACCGACGTTGCCGGGACGACCCGTGACGTGATTGAAGAATACGTCAACGTTCGCGGTGTGCCGCTAAAATTAGTTGATACAGCCGGAATTCGGGATACTGAAGATAAGGTCGAAAAGATCGGTGTTGAACGCAGTCGTAAAGCGATTGGTGCGGCCGATTTGGTCTTGTTAGTTTTAGATAACAGTCAACCGCTAACTGCGGAAGACCGGGCGCTTTTGAAGGAAACGAGTACTTCTAAGCGCATCGTCATCTTAAACAAAACGGACTTACCAGCCCAGTTGGATCAGGACGAACTCGCTAAAAATGTCGACTTAAAAGACGTTTTAAGCATGTCGGTGCTCCAACAAGCCGGCGTTGAACAACTGGAACAACGGATTGCCAAGATGTTCTTCAGCGAAGGTATCGAAAGCAGTCAAAACAGTGTGATGGTCACTAATGCGCGGCATATTGGGCTGTTAAATCAGGCTAAACAGGCGTTGCAAGACGTCCAAACGGGAATCGCAGCCGGGATGCCGGTCGACCTCGTGCAAATTGATATGACCCGTTGTTGGGAATTCCTGGGACAAATTACCGGGGACAGTTACGAAGACGAATTATTAGACCAGCTATTTAGCCAATTCTGTTTAGGCAAGTAGTGTAGGAGGAAAAAATTATCATGACAGAAGTAAAGCAGTACCAGGGTCGCGACTACGACGTGATCGTCGTTGGGGCGGGACACGCTGGTTCAGAAGCTGCGTTAGCCGCAGCCCGGATGGGTAACCGGACCCTACTGATGACCATTAATTTGGACATGGTTGCGTTCATGCCTTGTAACCCGTCCGTCGGTGGCCCAGCTAAGGGAATCGTCGTTCGTGAAATCGATGCGTTAGGTGGCGAAATGGGCCGCAACATCGATAAAACCTACGTCCAGATGCGGATGCTAAATACTGGTAAGGGCCCGGCTGTCCGAGCTTTACGGGCACAAGCTGATAAGCACGCCTACCATTCAGAAATGAAGCACACGATCGAACGTGAAGAGAACCTGACGCTTCGTCAAGGAATCGTTGACGGATTGATCGTGGAAGACGGTGTTTGTAAAGGGGTTATCACCAACACTGGTGCCCGTTACAGTGCCAAGAGTGTTGTTTTGACGACTGGAACGGCGGCCCGTGGGAAGATCATCATTGGTGAATTGATGTATTCTTCAGGTCCCAATAACTCACAGCCAGCTATGAAATTGTCTGGTGATTTGGAACGTTTAGGTTTTGACCTGGAACGGTTCAAGACTGGGACCCCGCCACGAGTTGATGGGAATACGATTGACTACAGTGTGACGGAAGAACAACCCGGCGATCCAGAGCCACATCACTTTAGTTTTGAAACGAAGGACGAAGACTACCTTGACTTAAAGCACCAGTTATCTTGCTGGTTGACTTACACGAACGAAACGACCCACCAAATCATCCGTGAAAACCTCGACCGTGCGCCGATGTTTACCGGTGTGATTGAAGGTGTGGGCCCTCGTTACTGCCCATCGATCGAAGATAAGATCGTTCGGTTTGCGGATAAGAAGCGGCACCAACTCTTCTTGGAACCTGAAGGCCGTAATACCGATGAATGGTACGTTCAAGGATTATCAACTTCGATGCCAGAAGAAGTTCAACAAGAAATCTTACATTCAATTAAGGGACTAGAAGACGCTGAAATGATGCGCCCTGGTTACGCAATTGAATATGACGTGGTCGCACCTTACCAATTAAAGGCGACCCTAGAAACGAAGCGGGTTAAGAACTTGTATACCGCGGGACAAACGAACGGAACTTCCGGCTATGAAGAAGCTGCTGGCCAAGGGCTAATTGCTGGGATCAACGCTGGTTTACGTGCGCTAGATCGTGGTCAGTTTACGCTGAAGCGTAGTGACGCCTACATTGGTGTAATGATCGATGACTTGGTGACCAAGGGGACTAACGAACCTTACCGTTTGCTAACGAGTCGTGCCGAATACCGGTTGATTTTGCGTCATGATAACGCCGACTTACGTTTGACCGATAAGGGTCACGAACTGGGTCTGATTGACGACGACCGATACGCTGTTTTTGAAGCAAAACGGCAGGCCATTCAAGATGAACTTGACCGTTTAGGCAAGTTCCGGATTAAACCAAACGATGACGTTAACGCCTTCTTACGGGCACACAATTCCGGTGAATTAAAGGATGGCGTGTTGGCAGCTGATTTCTTGAAGCGGCCAGAAGTAAGCTATGCCGATTTGATGAAGTTTGTACCGGCTGCGCCAGAACCATTGGAACGCCACATCATTGAACAAGTTGAAATCCAAATCAAGTATGCTGGTTATATCATGAAGGCGGAGGAACGGGTTGAACATCTGAAGAAGATGGAAGCCAAGAAGATTCCTGACCGGATTGACTATGACGCAATTGATGGGTTAGCAACCGAAGCACATCAAAAGCTAAAGAAGATTCAACCAACAACCATTGCCCAAGCTTCCCGGATTAGTGGGGTCAATCCCGCTGATATCGCCATTTTGAGCGTTTACGTTCAACAGGGCCGGATTGCAAAGGTTCAAGAGTAGTTTAAAGAGAGAGCCAAAAGGCGTTTAGTTTGTGAGCATTAACGTGAAACCAGCGATTATTCCTGGGTTTGGAATAGTCGCTGGTTTTGGGTTAAGCGGAGCAAACTGCCTTTTGGTACCCGTTTCGACTATAACGATAGAGAAAGCCAAAACCATTCAGAAATTGCTGAATGGTTTTTTTGTGTCTTGCCTCAGACGATTCACTTTAGAAATAGGCATAATTTTTGTAAAAACGGTTAATCATTCACAGACAAGCGCCATTAATTGGATTATAATAATTGGAAGTTATAAGGGGCAAAGGGAGCAACTTTGATGAAAACTTTCAAGAATATTATGAGCTGGGTACTGCCGATCGTAGTGGGGTTGCTCGTTGCCACGGTCATCCGGCACTACGTCTTCACAATGGTTCGTGTCGATGGACCGTCTATGGAGCCTAACTTAGAGAACAATGAACGGGTAGCGGTCGTTAAAACGGCTCAAATCAAACATTTGAGCGTGATCGTGTTTAACGCGTACAAAGTTGACCCGGATGCGACGTCTAAAAACGTGAAGTACGTCAAACGGGTCATCGGGATGCCGGGTGATACCGTGCGTGCGCAAGACGGCAAGATCTACGTGAACGGCAAGGCCATCTCACAGAAGTTCATTAGCCAGTTTGAACGAACACAAGGAACGGGAAATTGGGATATTGCTGCCTTGTCCAATCGGAACAATTGGGTATTAAAGACGACTAAGGTGCCCAAGAATAACTACTTCGTGTTGGGGGATCACCGGTCAGTTTCCAATGACAGTCGGTACTGGGGATTCGTCCCGGCGAACCGCGTGATTGGCGTTGTTAAGATTCCTATCTGGGATACGCACACAACCAGGCGCCACAATGTGAATGCAATCGGCTATTAAGCTGAACGAATTAGGGACAAAACTCAAAAAGCCAATCAGAAAATGCTATAGTCCCCTTAAGGTTGACAGATGAAAAACAATAATTCATCTATCAATGCTTAAGGGGATTTTATTATGCCTAGAACTAGATTTACACCTGAAGAAAAGTTAGCAATTATCATAGGTTTATC